>CAZZKI010000052.1:0-7634 GCA_964654785.1 uncultured Solirubrobacteraceae bacterium | reverse complement strand
ATCACGCACCAATGAGGAGCGTGCAGCCGAGCGTGCCGCAATCCGCGCAGAGAAGGCCGCATCCCGTCGTCGCTGGCGCGCCCGCCAGAAGACGAAGAAGGCTGAGTCACGCGCTGCCAACCCAGCGCAGCCGACCCCAGCAAAGGTTTCAGAGCCTGGTAACCCCAAGGTTCGTCAGGGCGTGGTCGTGTCCGACAAGGGCGAGAAGACGATCACAGTCCGCATTGATGTTGCCCGCCGTCATCCCAAGTACCAGAAGATCGTTCGTTCTTCGTCCACGCTCCGCGTGCATGACGAGCGCAACGACGCTAACGAGGGGGACACCGTACGTGTCATCGAGTGCCGTCCAATGTCACGCACCAAGCGTTGGCGCTTGGACGAGGTAGTGGAGCGCGCACGATGATTCAGAACGAAACACGACTCCGCGTTGCTGACAACAGTGGCGCCCGTGAAATCCTTTGCATCCGTGTTCGCGGCGGTTCTCGCCAGCGTTACGCCCGCGTTGGTGACGTCATCGTGGCCACCGTCAAGCAGGCTACGCCTCAGGGCACCGTCAAGAAGGGTGAGGTCGTAACAGCTGTGGTCGTCCGCACGAAGAAGCCTTTCAGCCGCGACGATGGCACCTCGATCGGTTTCGACGAGAACGCTGCCGTGATCATTGACGAGCAGAACAACCCCCGAGGTACTCGTATCTTCGGGCCGGTTGCACGCGAGCTCCGCGATCGCGACTTCATGAAGATCATTTCTCTCGCCCCGGAGGTCCTGTGATGTCATCGATGAAGATTCGTAAGGGCGACACAGTCCAAGTGATTTCAGGCAAGGACAGCGGCAAGCAGGGTGAAGTGCTGCGCGTTGATCCAGAGCGTCGCCGCGTCTACGTTCAAGGCCTCAACATGATCAAGCGTCACGTTCCGCGTCAGCAGATCGAAGGTGCTCAGGGTCCCGAGCAGACCGGTGGAGTTATCTCTCAGGAAGGCGCTATCCCAGTTTCAAACGTTGCTCTTCTTGATCCCAAGGACGGCAAGCCAACTCGTGTAGGCATTCTTCGCGAGGAAGGCCGCCGCGTACGCGTTGCTAAGCGCAGTGGGGAGAAGATCGACTAATGGCATCACGTATGAAGGAGCGCTACGACAAGGAGATCCGCCCAGAGCTGATCAAGCGGTTTGAGTATTCATCCGCAATGCAAGCTCCTAAGCTCGAAAAGATCGTCGTCAACATGGGTGTTGGCGATGCCAAGCAGGACTCAAAGATCCTCGAGGCCGCTCAAGAGCAGCTTGCGACCATCACTGGCCAAGCTCCAAATGTGCGCCGCTCCAAGAAGTCAATCGCTCAGTTCAAGCTTCGTGAGGGAATGGCTGTTGGTCTAGCCGTGACTCTTCGCGGTGACCGCATGTACGAGTTCCTCGACCGTCTTATGTCGGTAGCGATTCCTCGTATCCGCGACTTCCGTGGGCTTAACCCCAGGTCGTTCGACGGCCGTGGCAACTATGCCATCGGTGTGCGCGAGCAAATCATCTTCCCTGAGATCGATTACGACGCCGTTGACCAAGTGCGCGGCCTCGACATCGTGATGGCAACTTCGGCTCAGACTGACGAAGAGGCATTTGCACTTCTTCAGCTCTTTGGAATGCCGTTTGCCAAGCCTGCAGAGCCTAAGCCGGAGCCGGTTGCGCAAGCACCAGCGGCTGAGGAGCCCGCAGCAGAGGCTGAAGAGGCCCCAGCTGACGAGCCCGCAGAAGAGCCAGAGGCAGAAGAGGCACCAGAGGCTGAGGCTGAGGCCCCAGCAGAAGAAGAGACTTCCGACGAAGGCGAAGGCGAGGCCGAAGAGGCCCCAGCCGAAGACGCCGAGTAACTACAGGACCCAGGAGATATGGCCAAGACATCACAGCGAGTGCGCCAGCAGCGCCCACAGAAGTACAAGACCCGTGAGTACACGCGTTGCCGCCGTTGCGGTCGCCCACGCTCGGTCTACAAGAAGTTCGGCATCTGCCGAATCTGCCTTCGCGAGCTTGCTCACAATGGCTACATCCCCGGTATGACGAAGTCGAGTTGGTAACCAAATGTCAATGACAGACCCAGTAGCTGACCTTCTTACCCGCGTTCGTAACGGTGCTCACGCACAGCATCACGACGTGGTTGTCCCTGCCTCAAACCTGAAGCAGGAGATCGCCCGCATCCTTGACGAGCAGGGATACATTGAGAGCGTTACCCGCGAGCCTGCCCCAGAGGGTGAAGCTGGCGAGCGTCTGCGTCTGACTCTTCGTTACACCGAAGACCGTAAGCCTGTTATCAGCGGCATTCGCCGTGTTTCACGCCCAGGTCGTCGTCTCTATGTAGATCACGACCACATTCCCAAGGTCCAGGGCGGCCTTGGCACCGCAATCATTTCGACGTCGAAGGGCGTCATGACCGGCCACGAGGCCCGCAACGCAGGCGTTGGCGGCGAAGTTGTGGCACACGTCTGGTAACCGCAATGTCACGTATCGGAAAGAAGCCAATCGAAGTTCCGGAGGGCGTCACCTTCGAGATCGCCCCTGAACTGGTCACCGTCAAGGGGCCAAAGGGTGAACTCAGCGAGCGCGTGAGCCGCGACATGAAGATTGAGCAGGGCGAAGGCGTAGTAACAGTTGAGCGCCCAAGCGACCGCGGCCCACACCGCGCGCTTCATGGTCTTACCCGCACCCTTCTGGCCAACATGGTCGTCGGTGTAACCGAGGGTTACGAGAAGCGCCTTGAGATTCAGGGCGTTGGTTACCGCGCAAGCCTCAAGGGCAAGAACCTTGAGCTTCTGGTCGGTTATTCACACCCAGTCATGATTGACGCCCCAGAGGGCATCGAGTTTGCAGTGCCACAGCAGACTGAAGTAATCGTCCGCGGCATTGATAAGCAGAAGGTTGGCCAAGTTGCCGCCGTTATCCGCAAGCAGCGTCCGCCGGAGCCATACAAGGGCAAGGGCATTCGCTACCAGGGCGAGTACGTCGCCAGGAAGGTCGGCAAGAGGGCATGAGTGCGACCAAGAGCAAAGTTCAAAGCCGTCTCAAGCGCCGTCGTCGAGTCCGCTCGAAGGTACGCGGCAGCGCCGAGCGTCCGCGCATCAGCGTTTTCCGCAGCAACCGTGGCATCAGCGCACAGTTGATCGACGACGATGCCGGCCACACAATTGCAGCAGTCAACTGGACAGAAGCTGACCTCAAGGGCCTCAGCCCGATGGAGCAGTCAGAGAAGGTTGGCAAGTTGATCGCCGAGCGCGCCAAGGCAGCTGGTGTTGAAAGCGCCGTGTTTGACCGCGGCGGTTACCTCTATCACGGTCGGGTTAAAGCCTTGGCCGAAGGCGCCCGTGAGGGCGGCCTTCAGTTCTGATCGTTAGGCTCGGTTAACGCATGATCACTGACTCACGCACAGTTTCCCCAAATGGCCTTGACCTCGCAGAGCGCGTGGTTGAGATCAACCGTGTCGCCAAGGTGGTCAAGGGCGGCCGTCGCTTCTCTTTCACCGCCCTCGTAGTCGTTGGTGATGAGCAGGAAGTAGTTGGCATCGGCTACGGCAAGGCCAACGAAGTGCCAGTTGCCATCCAGAAGGGTGTCGAGCAGGCCAAGAAGAACCTTTACCGCGTGCCACGCCACGGCGCGACCATTCCTCACCCGATCACGGGCGAGTTCTGCTCCGGCAGCGTTCTGCTCCGCCCAGCTTCACCAGGTACCGGCGTAATCGCTGGCGGTGGTGTCCGCGCGGTTCTCGAGCTCGCCGGAATTCACGACGTTCTTTCAAAGAGCCTCGGTTCACAGACTCCGATTAACCTCGTCAAGGCAACGATGGAAGGCCTCCGTGGCCTCCGCACTCCCGAAGAGGTAGCTGAGCTTCGTGGAATCAGCATCGACAAGGTCCTCGGCCTTGATCCAAACCGCAAGGAGAAGGCCGCAGCTGCTGAAGCCACTGATTCTGCTGAGGCTCCTGCCGCTGAAGCGCCTGCAGCTGAAGCTGCTGCTCCCGAGGCTCCTGCATCAGAGGAGGCTCCTGCGGCTGATGTTCCCGCTGAGGAGCAGTCATGAGCAAGGTCAAGATTTCCCAGTACAAGTCAAGCAACGGCTGCGACAAGCCACAGCTTGCGACTCTCGAGTCACTCGGGCTTCGCAAGATTGGCAGCACCGTTGAGCACACCGACACTCCGCAGCTTCGCGGAATGATTCGCCGTGTAGCTCACCTCGTAAAGGTGGAGGAAGGCTAATGCCAGTAGACGAGAAGGAAACTGAGGAGCGCATCGGCCTCCACAACCTCCGCCCTGCAAAGGGTGCAAAGCGTCCACGCAAGCGCGTAGGCCGTGGCGAGGGTTCAGGCACTGGCAAGACTTCAGGCCGCGGCCAGAAGGGTTACGGCTCGCGCTCCGGCTCGAAGCGCCGTGACCGTTTTGAAGGTGGCCAGACTCCAATTCACATGCGGATGGGCAAGCTTCGCGGCCCTCACATGAAGAAGTCAATGCCGTTCGAGATGTTCCGTACCCACACTCAGCCTGTGAACCTCTCAGACCTTGAGGCCCGTTTCGACGCTGGCGCTGAGGTGACTCCTGAGACGTTGAAGGCTGCTGGTCTCGCGACCCGTCGTGGCATCCCGGTGAAGATCCTTGGCAAGGGTGAGCTGAAGAAGTCGCTCAATGTCAAGGCCCACGGCTTCAGCGCAAGTGCGCGTGAGGCGATCACCGCCGCCGGCGGAACCGCGGAACAGATCGAGAGCTAGGGCCAAGGGGAGAGGTCAGCTCAATGCTGAACACGATCCTCAGAGGCTTCACTGTTCCGGAGATCCGGAAGAAGCTGCTGTTCACAGCAGCAATGCTCGCTCTTTACCGCCTTGGCTCCCACATTCCGGCGCCTGGCATCAACTCACAAGCTGTTGCTGACATCCAGAAGAACTTTGCTGGATCCAACATCCTCGGTTTCCTCAACCTGTTTTCAGGCGGTGGCCTCCAGCGCATTGCTCTTTTCGCGCTCGGCATCATGCCTTACGTCACAGCCTCGATCATCTTGCAGCTCCTCCAAGTTGTTGTTCCTTCGCTTGAGAAGCTCTCCAAGGAAGGAGAAGTTGGGCAGGCAAAGATCACTCAGTACACCCGTTACCTGACTGTCGTTCTCGCTTTTGCACAGTCAATCGGATACGTCTTCCTCTTCAAGTCATTCCAAGCTCAGGCCGGCCAAGAAGTCGTTCGCGACTGGGGTCCGGAGACGATCATGCTGATCGCTGTTTCGCTGACAGCCGGAACGATGCTCCTGATGTGGATGGGTGAGTTGATCACTCAGCGCGGAATCGGCAACGGAATCTCCCTGCTTATCTTCGCTTCGATCGTCGCCCGACTTCCCAATGCTCTGCAGTCGTGGTGGACAACACCGGACCAGGTATTCCGGGTCATGATGCCTTTCGTTGCTATCGCGATTGTCGCCGCCATCGTCTTCGTTCAGGAGGGCCAGCGCCGGATTCCGATTCAGTTCGCCAAGCAGCAGGTTGGCCGCCGCATGGTTGGCGGGCAGCAGTCCTACCTGCCGCTGCGCGTCAACATGGCCGGCGTTATCCCAGTCATCTTCGCTGCCAGCCTCATGGCATTCCCTCCAACTGTTGGCCAGTTGATTGACACGCCATGGGCTAAAGACATGGCTGCCTTCTTCAACCCCTCGGGCGGCCCGTACCTGATCGGCGAAACCATCCTGATCATCCTCTTCACCTACTTCTACACAGCGGTGACATTCAACCCTGTGGATCAGGCTGAAAACCTCAAGAAGTACGGCGGTTTCATTCCTGGCGTGCGCCCAGGTCGGCCGACTGCCGAGTACCTCGACCGCATCCTTGCCCGCTTGACATTCCCGGGCGCGCTGTTCCTCGCAGCGGTAGCCGCGCTCCCAACGATCTTGATCAATCAGACCAACACCAACCTGTACTTCGGTGGCACGTCGCTGCTGATCGTCATCGGCGTTGCTCTAGACACTGTTAAGCAGATGGAAGCTCAGTTGATGATGCGTTCCTACGAAGGGTTCCTTCGGTCGTGAGCCAAGAGCTCAACCTGATCCTCCTCGGTCCTCCCGGGGCAGGTAAGGGAACGCAGGCTGCGCGCCTCGTTCAAGACTTCAACTTGCCTTGGGCCTCAACCGGCGACATGCTCCGTGAGGCTGTCACACAGGGAACTGACCTTGGCAAGCAGGCCAAGGAGTACATGGACGGCGGGAACCTTGTCCCTGACGACTTGATCGTTGGAGTGATCGTTGAGCGAATCAGCCAAGAGGATTGTGCTGATGGATTCCTGCTCGATGGCTTCCCTCGCACGATTGGCCAAGCTGATGCTCTTGCCGCTGCCCTTGAAGGCGTTGGGCGGAAGGTCACAGCAACACTTTTGATTGATGTTCCCGATGCGGAGCTTGTTAAGCGCCTGACTGGCCGCCGCGTCTGTGTCGCCAATGGCCACGGCTACCACGTTGACTTTGACCCGCCAAAGCATGAGGGTGTTTGTGACCAGGACGGGTCACGCCTGATTCAGCGTGACGATGACACCGAAGAGGTCATCACCAACAGGCTTGGGGTCTACCACGAACAGACTGAACCGCTCGTTGACTACTACGAGGAGCGGGGCGTGCTTCGACGCTTTGACGGAACGCGTAGCCAGACGGAAGTGCACGACCACATCCGCGCTGCTCTCGCGACCCTCAGGCTCGAGGAAACGATTTGATCGTTCGTAAGACCGCGGCCGAGATCGACAAAATGGCTGCGGCGGGAGAGATCCTCGTCAAGACTCTTGATCTAGTCGCTGGGCGTATCCGTCCCGGCGTAACAACGGCCGAGCTTGATGAAACCGCAGAGCGGTTCATCCGTTCCCAAGGTGCGATTCCCGTCTTCAAGGGTTACCGAGGATTCCCGGGGTCCATTTGTGCATCACCAAACGACATGGTTGTCCACGGGATTCCTGGCTCCTACAAATTGCAGAAGGGTGATGTCATCTCAGTGGACGTCGGGGTCCAGCTAGATGGATGGGTCGCGGATGCTGCGCGGACCTTCCCTGTCGGAGAAATCACAGAGGAAGCCCAGCACCTCCTTGACATCACAGAGGCATCTCTGTTTGAGGCGATTGAACAGGTGCAAGTTGGCAACCGGATTGGTGACATTTCAAGCGCGGTTCAGCTGAAGGTTGAGGGCGAGGGTTTGAGCGTCGTCAACGGACTCGTTGGGCACGGCGTGGGCCGGGAAATGCACGAGCCGCCTGAGGTCCCAAACAAGGGCCCGGCAGGTAAAGGTCCGACACTTGAAGAGGGCATGGTTATCGCGATTGAGCCAATGGTTTCAACAGGTTCTCCGAACATTGTCGTCGCCGATGACGAATGGTCTGTCCACACCAGTGACGGCTCGTTGGCCGCCCATTTCGAGTTCACTGTCGCTGTAACTGCTGAAGGTCCGAGGGTGCTGACACCATGGCACCGACGCGACAATGAGGGCAATGGGGGCGAGTCTGAATGACAGTCTTGCAACCTGACAACGCGCGCATGCGCTGTTTTGCTACTGTCGGTGGTCGCGCCGCGTTGCGGTGCCATCCCTGCGGCCGAAACTTGGTCCTCGGAGAGGCCCGCGAATCGGCTGCGTCTACAACCCTGCGACAGATCTGAGAG
>CAZZKI010000051.1:5435-7679 GCA_964654785.1 uncultured Solirubrobacteraceae bacterium | reverse complement strand
ATGTTCTCCGTGAAGCACGGCTGCTGACAGCCCTCGACGGAACCGCCGCCCGCACACCAAAGGTGCTCGCAGTCGGCGATGACCTTGAGGTGATCGGCGCACCCTTCTACGTAATGGAATGCGTTGACGGTGAAGTAATCGTCGGTGAGGTTCCCGCTGCGCTTAACACTCCGGAGCAACACCGTTTGATCAGCGAGGAGCTTGTTGACGCACTCGTCGAAGTTCACGCAGTTGACTGGGAAGCGGCAGGCCTCGAGGGCTTCGGTAAGCCAACCGGTTACCTGGAGCGCCAAGTCAGCAGGTTCCTGGGGCTTTGGGACATCAACAAGACGCGCGAGATCCCAGCAGTTGAGCAGGTCGGCAAGTGGCTCGGAGACAACCTGCCCGACTCCGGAAAGGCAACGATCGTCCACGGTGACTTCCGGCTTGGCAACACGATGTACGCCCACAATGCGCCTGCCAAGCTTGTCTCAATCTTCGACTGGGAGATGGCGACGATCGGCGACCCGCTCGCCGATGTCGGCTACCTCTGCACCCTTTGGTCTGACAGGGACGACCCCGACCGCGGAATGTTTGAGCTGACTGCTGTGACAAGGCAGGAAGGCTTCATGACTCGTGCGGAGATCATCCAGCGTTATGAGGAGAAGAGCGGCCGCTCCGTCAAGGACATGAATTGGTACACAGCGCTTGCCCTCTGGAAGGCAGTGGTGTTCATGGAGGGCAACTACAAGCGTGCGATCAGCGGCGCGTCAGACGACCCGTTCCTTAAAGGCTTCGGCGACGGCGTCGTGCAGCTTGCCGAGCGAGCACTTGAGGTAGCGGAGGGCAAAGTTGTCTGACCAGAAGACAGCGCTGCTCGTTGACTGGGGCGGGGTCCTTACTACTGACCTGTTTGCCTCGTTCCGAGCTTTCTGCGCAGATAACAACATTGACCCTGAAGCAATCGGTCACGCGTTCCGCAACGACCCAAGCGCGCAGGAGCTCTTGTTCGACCTTGAGTGCGGCAAGATCACCGAAGCCGAGTTTGAGCCTGGCTTCGCCGAGTTGATCGGCGCCCCGCCTGAAGGTCTGATTGACGGCCTCTTCGGCCGCATTGAGCCCGACCACGTAATGATCGAAGCTGTCCGTACAGTCAGGGCGGCAGGAATCCCAACCGGCCTCGTCTCCAACTCGTGGGGAACGCGCCGATACCCACAGGACCTGCTCGAAGAGCTCTTCGACGGAGTTGTTATCTCAGGGAATGAGGGCATGCGGAAGCCAGCGCCGGAGATCTACGTGCTTGGCGCTGAGCGGGCAGGAGTGCAGACTGCTGACTGCGTGTTTGTGGACGACCTCCACTTCAACCTTGACCCTGCCCGCGAGCTTGGCATGGCCCCCATCCACCACAAGGACACCGCGGAGACTGTCGCCGAGCTTGAGCGTTTGCTTGGAGTGGAGCTCGCGTGAGGCCGGGTCGGCTGGGCATAGCTCTGGCCGTGGCAGCTGCGGTTGTTGTGTCAGGTTGCGGCGACAACCGGCTTGACTCAGGTGAGCTTCATGACAAGGCGAACGAAGCCTGCAACAAAGCTCACCAGCAACTCTTGAAGATCCCGGACCCGACGACCGACGCGGAAGTCCAACCTTTCCTCACCAACTCAGCAACCGTGATGTCCCAACTCTCTGTGGGGCTTAAGGCACTCAACCCGCCGTCAGACGTTCAGGAGTCTTGGAACCTCGCGGTTGGGCTTGTTGGTGAGCAGTCAGCGGCTCTTCAGAAGGCATCACGCCAGCTACAGCAGGGCGGTGACCCGATCGTGGTCTTGAGGTCAGTAGCTGACCAAGCCACGCAGAGCGCAGAGCGCGAACGCGCAGCTTGGGACGCTCTGGGCATTGAAGCCTGCGCGAACCGCTAAAGCTGTCTGACTAAACGGCCGCGCCTCGGCCTTCGCTTAGAACTAGCGTCCGAAGCGTTCCAACCAAGGCTCACACCTTTCCGACACGGGAATTCTAGGCTCGCGACTGCAGAGTGTGGAGTATCCAATTAGTAAGGTGAGCCTTACTTTATGGAACTTTCTGGGGGAGCCTTCAAATCGCTCAGTCTTAGACGACGGCCAGCGCTGGTGCTGCTGCTGTTGGTCGCCCTAGCTGGCGCAGGCGCTGCTGCATCTGCCAGGACAGGTGCGCTTCATACGGCCGCTGCCGCTTGCTCTCCGTCTTCGTCGCTTGTTCATGGGTATCGGGTGCATAAGTTTGTTTCGGGTGGTT
>CAZZKI010000051.1:3401-5335 GCA_964654785.1 uncultured Solirubrobacteraceae bacterium | reverse complement strand
CCACTGTTGACTTCACAGTCTCGCCAGGTTCTGCTGCCGCACTGCAGGCCGCGTATGCCTCAGGCCAGCATCGGCTTAAGGTCAAGCTGACCAACAGTGCCGGTGACACAAATACTGGCGCCCAAACCACGGTCACAGCTGACTATTTAGTGCCCACGATCACGGCATCCGGGATTGCTACGCCACTGCTCGGCGACGCGTCCGTGACATTCACTCTCTCTGAACCGTCCACCGACTTTGACTCAACTGATGTGACTACAGCTGGCGGTGCGATCTCAGGATTCGCTGGTTCAGGACTCTCTTACACCGCAACCTTTAAGCCAACTGCCAATGCGAAGGGCAACGCGAGCATCTCGGTCGGATCGAAGTCGTATACCGATGCGGCAGGTAACCCCGGCGACGCTGGATCTGTAACCGCAAAGTTCGATACTCGTACATCGGGGCCTCTGCCCCCTGCGCTGAGCGGCACTCCGGGCAGCCCAGTGAGTGCGACAGCAGCGACGATCACCTACACGGGCGAGCCCGATGCGGTCTACACCTGTTCCATAGATGGGGGCGCATGGAGCACCTGCAGCGGATCACCACTTGCTCTCACGGGACTCACCGACGGGCCACATAGCGTCGAGGTCAAGCAGACCACTCTCGCTTCGCGCACCAGCCTTGCCTCCACATCTACGTGGACGGTTGACACGGTCGCACCGACCAAGCCGGGATCGTTCACATCTATCCCGTCCTCTGCGACCTCACAGACTGGGGCGATCATCGGGTTCACTCTCGGTGAGTCGGGAGGCACCGTTGAGTGCAAACTCGACTCTGGCAGCTGGGAGCCATGCAGTGGAGTCAGCAGCACATCAGGTAGTTACTCGGTTGCCTCGCTTAGCGATGGATTGCACTCAATCTCCGTCAGGCAGACTGACGGAGCCGGGAACGTCAGCGTTGTTGGAACTTCGCCCTCATGGACTGTCGACACCACGGCTCCAGCGACTCCCGGGACATTCACGGGAACACCTTCGTCGCCTACAACTCAGACTACGGCGACGGTGGCGTTCGCACTCGGGGAGAGTGGGGGCACGGTTGAGTGCCGACTCGACTTTGGCGTTTGGGAACCATGTACTTCGTTTGTAGGCACGGCCGGAACCTACGAACTAAGCGGACTTGCGGATGGTGCTCATGAGATCTCCGTCAGGCAGACTGACGAGGCCGGGAATGTCAGTGCGATCGGGACCTCCACCACGTGGATGGTTGACACGATCTCTCCGCTGCAACCAGCCTCATTTACTGGAGTACCAGCAGTTATTACCAACGCGACCTCTGTGAACATTGCGTTTCTTCTTTCTGAGGCGGGAGGGTCTGTTGAGTGCAAGCTTGACTCCGGGACTTGGGGCACCTGCACAAGCGTCGTTGGTAGTGGCGGCACGTTCGTAACGTCTGGCCTCTCGGACGGATTCCATTCCCTCTCCGTGCGTCAAACCGATGACGCTGGAAACACGAGCAACGTCGGTTCGACCTCAACGTGGGAGGTTGAGACCGTCGCGCCCGCAACCCCGGCTGGGTTCAGCGGCGTACCTTCTGGAACTGTTAGCTCTGACAACGCAACCATCGGATTTGTTCTCGGCGAGACGGGGGGCACGGTTGAGTGCCGGTTGGATTCGGGAATCTGGGAACCGTGCAGTTCAGTCTCCGGTCTGACAGGCACGTTTGCCTTGACACAGCTTTCGGGAGGCTCTCACTCGGTGTCGGTCAGGCAGACGGACGCTGCAGGCAATGTCAGCACGGTTGGAACTACCGCAACGTGGACTGTGGACCTCGTCGCACCTGCGGCACCTGGTTCCTTCACCGGTGTCCCTAGCGGAGTGGTAAGCAGCACTTCGGAGACAATCGGATTCACCCTCGCCGAGGCGGGTGGAACTGTTGAGTGCCGGATTGATTCAGGC
>CAZZKI010000051.1:0-3301 GCA_964654785.1 uncultured Solirubrobacteraceae bacterium | reverse complement strand
CTCACAGGACTGACGGATGGAAGTCACACCGTGTCTGTTCGCCAGACGGACGCAGTCGGCAATGTAAGCGCTACTGGAACGTCGTCCGCTTGGGTCGTTGACACCACCTCGCCGACAGTCTCAATTGGGGGCATCGCTTCGCCGTTGACAGGCGATGTAAGCGTCACTTTTAGTTTGTCAGAAGATTCAGCAGACTTTGATGCCTCGGACGTCACAGTCATTGGCGGCTCATTGAGTTCGTTCAGCGGATCAGGCAGTAGCTATTCGGCCACATTCACTCCGGTCCCCGACTCGAAGGGAACGGCGTCAATAAGCGTTGACTCAGGCTCGTTCAGCGATAGCGCGGGGAATGCAAATCCTGCGGCATCGAAGACGGCAAGTTTCGACACGCGCATTGCTGACCCACTTCCTCCGGTGCTCACTGGGGCGCCAACCTCGCTTTCGCTTCTGGACTCCGCAACGATTTCGATTTCCGGAGAGGCGGATGCCACATTCACCTGTTCCCTCAACGGCGGCACCTGGTTGCCCTGTAGTGGCCCGTCAATTGCGCTTACAGGCCTCGCCGATGGAACTCAGACGCTTGCTGCCAAGCAGACAACGCTCGGCGGGAAGACAAGTGCTGAGACTTCGGTGTCATGGGATGTGGACGCGACAGACCCAGCGGCGCCTAGTGGATTCACCGGGGTTCCAGCCAATCCGACACAGAGCACCGTCGCGACTATTTCTTTCGTTCTTGACGAGGCGGGAGGCCAGATTGAGTGTCGACTTGATTCGGGCGCATGGGACGCATGTTCAGGATTCGCTGGCAAGGCCGGCAACTTCGCGGTGAGCGGTCTTACCGATGGCCCGCACGAGATATCGGTAAGGCAGACAGATCGTGCTGGAAACCCAAGTCCTGTCGGTACCTCGGCCTCATGGACTGTGGACACCGTTGCGCCATCGGCACCTTCTTCGCTCACTGGCGTGCCGACTGGTCTCGTGGCAACAGATGCAGCCACGATCGGGTTCACCCTCGCAGAGGAAGGCGGTACGGCCGAGTGCAGCCTAGATGGTGAGCCGTGGTCAACATGCACCAGCACGCTGTCAACCTCTGGCACATTCGAACTGTCCGGTCTCGCAGACGGAACACATCTGGCCTCGGTCCGCCAGACCGATGCAGCTGGGAACACAAGCGCTGTAACCAAGTCAACTTCATGGACTGTTGATGCGACTCCGCCTTCAACGCCTGCGTCCTTCACCGGAGTACCAACAAAGCCCACCAACTCAACCAGCGCGACAGTCGGCTTCACACTTGGTGAAGCGGGCGGGTCTGTTGAGTGCCGTGTTGATGCTCTTGCATGGACAACCTGTACCTCAATCTCGGGGACGACAGGCACCTTCAAGGTTGGCCCCCTTGCCGACGGGATCCACACAGTCTCAGTCAGACAGACCGACGACGCTGGAAATACAAGCAGCGTAGGAGTTACTGGAAATTGGACTGTTGACACTGTCAGCGACCTGACTGCGCCTGATCCACCAAGTGCATTCAGCGGCATGCCTTCCGGCGTGACGAATTCAACTGCGGAGACGATCAACTTCGTCCTTAGCGAATCAGGTGGGACGCTTGAGTGCCGAGTGGACGCCGGGTCATGGGGATCGTGCACATCCGCCTCTGGACTTGGAGCCTCATTCCTTGTATCCGGCCTCTCCGAAGGGACTCACACTGTTTCTGCAAGGCAAACGGACGCTGCCGGCAACGTCAGCGATCTAGGTACCTCCGGATCATGGACGGTTGACCTGACTGGGCCAGATGCTCCTTCCGGATTCTCCGGGGTGCCGGGCTCAGTTACTAGCTCTCGTGCGGAGACGATCAGTTTCACTCTTGCTGAAAGTGGCGGGCAGATTGAATGCCGGCTGGACACTGAGGCCTGGGGGTCGTGCTCAAGTTTCTCTGGAACGGCTGGCGGCTACGAAATCAACGGGCTTTCAGAAGGGACCCACACGGTGTCGGTGCGCCAAATTGATGTCGCTGGCAATGTAGGTAGCGACGGAACTTCGACTGTTTGGACTGTCGACCTAACGCCACCTGACATGCCCAGCGCCTTTACAGGCGTGCCTGTTTCCCCAACGACCTCGACGTCCGAAACGATCGGGTTCGACCTTGCTGAAAGCGGTGGCCAAACTGAGTGTCGTCTGGACGCAGGCAGTTGGGAGCCGTGCTCAAGCGTCTCAGGAACAACAGGAAGCTATGCAGTCAGCGGTCTGACGGACGGTTCCCACACGGTGTCCGTCCGACAGACGGACGAAGCCGGTAATACCGGAGCCGAGGGGACTTCAGATCCGTGGCAAGTTGACCTCACTGCACCAGATCAACCCGGCCCGTTTGCTGGACTGCCGTCGGGAGTAACGGGGAGTTCAGCAGAGACCGCCCAGATCAGTCTGGGAGAGCTAGGTGGCTCGGCCGAGTGCAGGCTAGATACTGGACCATGGGAGCCCTGCACAACTGTTGTCGGCAAGATCGCAACCTTTGCGGTTAGTGGCCTCCTCGACGGAGCCCATACCGTTTCCGCACGCCAAACTGATGATGCAGGGAATGTCAGCCCCGCAGGAACGTCGGACCCATGGACAGTTGACCTAACTGCTCCTGACGCTCCGAGTGGGTTCACAGGGGAGCCTGCAACGCCAACCAATAAGACCTCAGCAACTGTCAGTTTCACCACGGCGGAGTCTGGAGGCACAGTCGAGTGTCGCCTAGACGCTGGCTCATGGGAGCCGTGCTCCAGCTTCTCTGGAACATCTGGGACCTTTGCGGTAAGTGGGTTGGCGGATGGAACTCACACCGTCTCGGCCCGGCAGATTGACGATGGTGGGAATGTCAGCGCAGCCGGCGTGAGTAATGAATGGCAGGTTGACCAGACTCGTGACCTGACGGCTCCTGATGCCCCCGGCCCGTTCGTTGGTATGCCTCCTGTGGCATCAAGCAGCACCGAGGCGAAAATCGGCTTCACGCTCTCGGAGGAAGGCGGGACCGTTGAGTGCAGACTTGACTCAGGCACATGGGAGTCATGCACGGGAGTGACTGGCAAAGTGGGCAGCTTTGATGTTTCAGGCCTGACTGAAGGTCCGCACAGTGTCTCAGCGAGGCAAACAGACGCAGCTGGCAATGTGAGTGACATAGGAGAGTCTGATGCCTGGACGGTTGACTGGACAGCCCCGGACTCGCCATCTTCGTTCACGGGAGTTCCAACGGGAACAGTCAACTCAACTGGCGCGACGATTGGTTTCTCGTTGGGTGAGTCGGGTGGAACTGTTGAGTGTCGTT
>CAZZKI010000050.1:0-7747 GCA_964654785.1 uncultured Solirubrobacteraceae bacterium | reverse complement strand
TTAAGCGATCCACCCCCGTCGAGGCTAGCGGTAGCCTCGGGTAGGAGGACCATTGACGCAAATCAAACCTATTCTCTTTCATGCGTATTCAGGCGCACTTGGGGGCTCGGAAAAGATCCTCTTGGACCTTCTGCGGCGCCTCAGGCGCCCCGCAGTGTTGGCTTGCCCTCCGGGGCAACTTGCCGATGCAGCGGAGGGCGATGGGCTGACTGTAATTCGGCTCAAAGACCGCCCCCTCGAAGCCCGCGGTGGTACCAGACCGGCCTCAGCGATGGTTCATCTGCTTGGCCACGGCCGCGAGGTCGGATCTCTTACTGGAGACCTTGAACCAGCGCTGGTCGTCTCCTGGGGTATGAGGTCCGCCATCGCCTCAACCTCCGCAATGCGCAAACGCCGCGTTCCAATCGTCGCTGAACATGTTGACCTCCTACCGCCCGGACGCCAAGGGGCGCTGGCCAGAAAGGCCCTGTTGTCCTGTGATCGGGTCGTATGTCTTTCAAACTCAATTGCCCGTGACCTTGACCCGGCCTGGCACGCAACGGGTCGTGTGACGGTTGTTCACCCTGGCGTGGACCTTCCCACCGTCGGTGACCGCCCTCACCCCGTCCCAGCGAAAGCGCTGATCCTCGCCGCCTTGGAACCATGGAAGGGCCAAGATCTCGCCTTGGAAGCAGCTGCGCCAATCGACGGACTTGAGTTGGTTATCGCCGGCTCAACAATCTCGGGGGTTGAAACTGACTATTCCAGCTCGCTGCGCCAACGCGCCGCCCAGCCCGACCTTGTGGGACGGGTCTCTTTCCCAGGCTGGGTAGACCCGAATCAAGCGCTTGCCGAGTCAACCCTCCTGCTTCACACCGCTCCTGACGAGCCCTTTGGGCGAGCTCTGATTGATGCACTCGCAATGGGCCGCCCTGTGATCGCCTTCGACTCGGCTGGACCCAGCGAAATTCTCACTCCTGACTGCGGTCGGCTGGTGCCACGCGGAGATATCCCAGCTCTGACAACAGCGCTGCGCGAATTAGCAGCTGATCCGCATCTATGCGAGGCGATGGGTTCCGCTGGACGGCGCAGAGTTGCCGCTGACTTTGACTCCGAGACTCAAGCTCTCAGGTGGCAGCGTGCGGCACTCTCTCTCGCCCCAGTCTCGCCGCGAGCGATTGCCACGGGACCAACTGCCCTCGACAGTGCGCTTGTTAGCCCCGAGTACAGAGGGCCGGGGTCCGGGATCAGTCTCGTGACAGTCATTCACGACAGCGCCCCAGACCTTGCGCGCTTGCTTGCGAGCGTCTCGCGCCATATGTCGGGAGCTGAAGTCATCGTTGTGGACTCCGGCTCGACCGATGGAGGCAGCTCCGTTGCCTCAACTTGGGCAGGAGAAGCCAAGGTGGTACAGCTCGAAGGCAACCTTGGCTACGGCGCGGGCTGTAACGAAGGCCTGGCGCATGCCACCCGGCACACTGTCGCTTTGATCAATCCCGATGTCGAGCTCGTGGATTCATCTTTGGCGGACCTCGCTGACGAGTTGCAATTGCCCGGTGGCGAATTACGAATCTTCAGCCCAATGCTGCTCCACCCAGACGGACGCCGACAGGACGCCGTGCACCCGCTCCCCGGAACGGCGCCGGAGCTGGCCCGAGCCCTTCTGCCCGCCTCCCTGCTTCCAGGGCGATTTGCGCAGTGGCTGGAGCCTCACCGCCTTGACGCACCACAGCAAGTTGGTTGGGCTGTGGGCGCCTGCCTTGTTGCCAGAGCCGATGTTCTTCGCGCGCTGGGTCCGTTCGATCCGAGCGTTCATCTTTACGCGGAGGACCTGGACCTCTGTCTTCGAGCGCGTGATCTTGGAATTGAGACGTGGTATCGGCCGGATTGCCGAGTGATCCACAGGGAGGCACACTCCACGCGGCAGGCCTTTGGCGGAGAGCCAAGCGAGCTGCTTGCGAAGCGCAGGCGCACTGTCGTTGCCCAGCGTATGGGCAGCTCCGCAAGGCGCCGCGACGACGCCATACAAATACTCACGAACCTCGACAGAGCAACTCTGAAGAAGCTCTCAGGGCGGGACGCGAGTCGTGAGCTAGCCCGACTCAGAGCGATCAGGAAGGCACGCCAAAGCGGATGAGTCACACCAGCGTGGTTATCCCCAACTGGAACGGAATGCGCTGGCTGGATGGCGTCCTCACTTCGATAGAGCAGCAAAGCGTTCAGCCTTTGGAAGTAATCGTGGTTGACAACGGAAGCACGGATGGATCGAGGGAGCACCTGGCAGCCAAGTGGCCAGAAGTTGACGTCGTGCATTGGGACGAAAACCGTGGATTTGCAGCAGCTGCCAACGATGGCTTCCACCGATGCACTGGTGAATTTGTCGCCCTCGTCAACACAGATATTGAGCTTGAGACCGACTGGCTTGAGCGCGCCGAGGCAGCCCTTGCGCGCAACCCTGCGGCGGCAAGCGTTGCGACGAAGATGCTTGACCTCAAGGACCCAAGCAGGATCTACGACACAGGCAATTTCCTGAGACGCGACGGTGCCTGCGAACAGCGGGGGCGGTTTCGTGAGGATCGCGGCCAATTCGACGAACCAGGTGAGGTTTGGAGCGCGTGTGCTGGGGCTGCCATCTACAGACGCTCAGCAGTAATGGAAGTCGGTGGGTTCGACGAACGATTCTTCACATACCTCGAAGATGTCGAACTGGGTCTCCGCCTTCGCCTGAACGGTTGGAAGTGCGTCTACGAACCTTGTGTGGCCCTCCACGCCGGTGGTGGCTCCGAAGCTGCGCTCTCGGGAGGCGCCGCCAAATGGGTTGAGCGAAACACACTGCTCCTTGTGGCGCGGCACTTCCCGCCAAGCTGGATCGGCCCCGTTCTTTATAGGCAGGCAGCTTGGAAGGTGAGCGCAATCAGATCGGGAAACTTTCCTTCGTTCCTAAAAGGGTTTGTTACCGGACTGCGTTGGATCCCCACGATGCTTCGCTCCCGCCGGCTCGCGCCGCCTCCGAAGGTCAGGATTGAAGATGCCGTGCCCAATCGTCCTTGGCGCGGCCCCGCCGCAGGTGGCCATCCGCTTTCACCGGAATAAGCGGTCTAGTTGAGCGCAGCAAGGAGCTCGGAGAGCGCTGCCAAGTCTTCCCGGAGGAGCTCCTTGGTTCCTGAGGACCTAAGAGCTGCCGCAGGGTGGAAGAGCGGGAAATGAAGAACCTTGTGCCCATAGAAGACGCGGGACTCAGCCTGACCGTGAAGCGCAGTGATGCCGGTTCTATCCCCTCGAACAGCGTGCAGCGCAAAGTTACCCAGCGTGCAGACAATCTCCGGCCTGATCAGATCGATTTGCGCCTCAAGCCACCCTTCACAGGACCTGATTTCGACCCCTTTTGGGTCGCGATTGTTTGGCGGGCGACACTTGACGATGCTCGTCACAAAGACGGATGAACGGTCGATATTCGCCTCGGTGAGAAGCTCATCCAGCAACATTCCAGACCGGCCGCAAAACGGCACCCCTGTCTCATCCTCGTTACGGCCGGGCGCCTCGCCAAGGAAAAGAACGCGTGCATCACTCGGCCCCTCGCCAAACACGACCAAGTTCCTCGAGCTGGCCAACTCGCATTTCCTGCATCCAGCTGCTCGTGCTCGGAGGTGATCTAACCGCGTCTGCGTTTGGGCCATTCCGGCACCCTAGTGATCCAATCGGGGCGCTGGGGCGTTACAGTTCAGGCACAGCCTGATTGGCCTGCACGGGAAGCCGGTGGGACCAGTCATGAGGCTAGGAACACAAAGCAGTATCGGCCGGTATCTCTGATGCGAGAACTGGATCGGACAGAAACCAAAACCACAGCGCCCGCCCTGGCGCCCCAAGGCCCGTCATCGGGGGACGAGACTCTGTTGCCGCGAACAGGTGCAGTCATCGGCAACGGCCGGGCTGGCCGGGCTCTCGCAGACGCGTTGTCTCGTTCCGGAATCGAAATCACAGGGCCTCTCGGCCGAGACGAACAAGTGCCCAGCGATGTTCACTTTGTCCTTATCTGTACGCCTGATGCAGCCATCGCCGAGGTTGCAGCTCTAATTCCCGAGGGCCCAGCCATCGGACACTGCTGCGGATCCCACGGCCCGGAAATACTTCCTGCTCACAGGCCCTCATTCTGCGTGCATCCCCTGATGACGATCAACGAGACGAGCTCAGCGGAAGCAATCGTCGGCTCGTGGGCAGCTGTCGATGGCAACTCAAGTGAGTCGCTCGCGCTCGCGGAACTGCTGGCCAACGCATGTGAAATGAACCCAGTTCGAATCGCAGCAGAGGACAGAGCGATGTACCACGCCGCAGCCTCGGTAGCTTCCAATCTCCTCATCGCGCTGGAGGCCGCCGCAGAGGAACTCGGCGGATCGGCAGGCCTGCCGAGGGATGCTCTGGTGCCGCTCGTCACAGCAACTGTTCAAAACTGGGCCGACTTGGGCGCAGCTGACGCGCTGACCGGCCCGGTAGCGAGGGGCGATCATGAAACCGTTGCCAGGCAGCGCGCTGCGATTGCGGCACGGTGCGAACACCTCCTCCCCGTCTTCGACGTGCTTTGTGACCAAGCCCGAGAGGTAGCTAAATCAGGAGCCCTGACATGATCATCGCTCGCTCCAATTGGCAGCTGAGGCGGGCCCTGGACACGTCGGTGATCAAGGCGACACATGGCCCGATCACTGCTGTTGTTCGAGAGCGTCCTCGAACCGCGTTCATCCCGACAATGGGAGCTCTCCACGAAGGTCACATCAGCCTTGTGAAGGCAGCGCAGGAAGATGGAAATCCGATCACGGTCGTGAGCATCTTTGTCAACCCGTCCCAGTTCAGCGCAGGAGAGGACTTTGATCAATACCCCCGGACGGAGGAAAAGGATCTCGAGCTGCTCGAAGAGGCCGGCGTTGACATCGCATTCTTGCCGACTGTGGACGACATCTACCCGGCGAGCTTTGGAACAGAGCTGAAGGCGGACCCCCGTCTGACCTCATGTCTATGCGGTGAGTCAAGAGGCCCGGAGCACTTCAACGGAGTTGTGACCGTGGTTGCTCGCCTGTTTGGCCTCGTTCAGCCGGACACAGCCTGGTTCGGAGAAAAGGACTGGCAGCAGCTCCAAGTGATTCGACGGATGGCCCAGGACATCCACCCATGTGTTGAAGTCATCGGTGCGCCCACCATCAGGACAGAGGATGGGCTCGCGCTGTCCTCCCGCAACTCATACCTCTCACCTGAGGACCGCCAGGTTGCCTTGGCTGTGCCACAGACAATTGCTGTGGTCCGAAAGTCACTCAACGACGGCGCCACCGTTAAGGCCGCCCTAGAGGCCGGCCGAGAAGTTCTTGGCCAGGCTGGCTTCGACATTGACTACCTCGAGGTGCGTTCGGCTGTTGATCTTTCCCTCCAGAGCGAAGTGGATTCCACTGCCGCAGAGTCGAACAACCATCCGCGCATTTTTCTTGCGGCGAAGCTAGGAGCTGTCCGCTTGATTGATAACGACGCAGTTTTCACACCCGTAAATGACAACCCGAAGATGGCCATGACCTCCGCGTAGGGGGCAGGGACCAGATCAAGGAGAACAGCCATGTCAACCATTCCAATGAACGCAACGCGCTCAATCGAGCGACGCCCAGTGACGGTGAGTCAGATCGCTGAACTCCACGCCTCGGGGCAGCCCATGGTCATGGTCACCGCCTATGACCATCCGTCAGCCCGTATCGCTGAAGACGCAGGCGTGGATCTAATCCTCGTCGGGGACAGCGCGGCAATGGTCGTCCTCGGCCACGACTCAACGGTCCCGGTGACAATGGACGAGATGGTGATGTTGAGCGCAGCCGTACGCCGTGGCGCCAAGTCTCCTTTCATTGTCGGGGATATGCCCTTCGGCTCATATGAGGGATCGAATGAGCTGGCCGTTTCAAACGCTCAAAGGTTCATCAAAGAGGCAGGCTGTGATGGAGTGAAGCTCGAAGGTGGTGGAACCAGTGTGGAGCGAGCGCGAGCGATTGTCGCAGCAGGCATTCCAGTAATGGGCCATGTTGGATTGACCCCACAGACAGCGACAGCGCTCGGAGGGTTCAAGGCCCAGGGTAAGACCGCCGAAGCTGCTGAGAAGGTCATATCCGAGGCTCGCGCACTTGAAGAAGCCGGCTGTTTTGCAGTTGTCGTTGAGTGCGTGCCCGCAGCGGTCGGAGAGGAACTGACCAACCGTCTCTCCGTCCCAACCATTGGAATTGGAGCAGGCCCCAGCACGAGTGGCCAGGTGCTCGTCTTCCACGATCTGCTTGGGCTGCGCGAAGGACCAGACGCAAAGTTCGTAAAGCGCTACGCCGAACTTCGCAATGCATCCGTTGATGCTGTTGAAGCCTGGGCCAAGGACGTTCGCGTCGGGGCATACCCGGGTCCGGAGCACGCCTATGCAATCGAGCCGGGCGAATTGTCGGTACTACGCGACCGACTGACCTAAAGGAGCTGCGCGCTAGTAGGTGCTGACGGCCACGGACGGGCGGGGAACGTGAACCTGCCCGTTTGCAAGGGCATCGAGTCGCGCGATCCTCTCTTCAAGCGGAGGGTGAGTGTCAAACAGACTTGAGCCCCGTCCATTTGCTCCAAGCGGGGTGACTATGCAGAGGTGGGCTGTAGCGGTTGAGCCCGTTTGAGCGGGCGTTGTATCAGCCTGAAGCTTCCGTAATGCGCTCGCAAGACCCTGGGGGTAGCGAGTGAACTCAGCAGCTGCCGCGTCGGCAAGGAACTCCCGTCGGCGACTGATGCCCATTTGAATCAGAAGTGCGGCGATAGGAGCGAGGATCACCACAAGGATGCTGATCAGTACGCCAACAATTCCAAGATCCTCGTCATCTCCCCCTCCCCAGAAAAGTGCGTAGCTGATCCACTCAGCGATCAGGGCGATGCCGCCAGCCAAGACTGCCGCATAAGTCATCAACTTCACATCCAGATTGCGCACATGCCCCATCTCGTGGGCAATGACACCCTCGAGTTCTTCTTTGTCTAGAAGCTGTAGAAGCCCTTGATTGACGCAGACAACAGCTTGTTTGGGGTCTTTACCCGCTGCGAAAGCATTTGGGGACGGGTCAGGCGAGATGTAGACGCGAGGCATAGGTTGCCCCGACGCAAGAGCCATGACCTCGACAGCGTCCCAGACCGGAGGGCACTCGTCCCTCGACTGAATCTGCTTTGCGCGGGCCACAGTCACCGCGAGGTCGTCACCCATCGTAAGCGTGACGAGAACGATCACGGTCGCCACAGCTGCGAATCCGAACAGAGCGACTGAGCCGAACCGGATCGAAACAGCAAACCCAAGTGCGCCGTACACAAGGAAGAAAAGAGAGAACAGAAGGGTTGACCTCCTTCTGTTCGACTTGATCTGACTGTCCAGCGGCGGCAGCTCTACTGCTAGTGCCATTGCTCAGCTCCTAGCTAAATGAAACGCTCGGAACCGCCGACTCAGCGGCGGGATCTTCCAGCTCAAAGAATTCTCGCTCGGTGACCTTCGCAATCGGGGCTACCCACTTGCTGGGGATGGTCTGGCACGCGGTAGTGAGCGCCTTGACAGTGGAGTTGTAGAAGCGCCTCGCAGCCGAAAGCCTGTCTTCCGTGGCAGTCAGCTCGCCTTGAAGCTCAAGGAAGTTCTGGTTGGCCTTGAGGTCTGGGTAGGCCTCAGCCACTGCGAAGAGCTTGCCCAAGGCCTGGCTCAGAACGCCTTCAGCCTGCGCTTGCGCTTGAGCACCTTGAGCTGCGA
>CAZZKI010000049.1:0-7840 GCA_964654785.1 uncultured Solirubrobacteraceae bacterium | reverse complement strand
CGCTGAAGTGCCGTCCACGACGGTCACGGTTGACCTCCCAGTTGACCCGGCCAAGGCATGGGCTCTCGTCGCTGATCCAGGCAAGATGCCCAGATGGTGGCCTTCCGTAGACAGAGTTGACCGCCCCAGCGAGAGCGAATACACGCGCTGGATTCGGTCGCCACGAGGTCGTGCGGTCCCGATGCGCTTCAGGTTGATAGAGCTTGAGCCGGGGCGCAGAGCTGTCTGGCGACAGCAATTGAAAGACACTGCTTTTGAGCGTTCGGTTAAGCAGTCCGATGAAACCGTTGAGATTGCGGAATCACGTGATGGTTCCAAGATTCAACTCACGATTGCCCGAAAGCTGCGCGGCACCGCCAAGCTTGGCTCATTGTTCGTTGCCAAAGGGCAACGAAGAGAACTAGAGGCAGCTCTCTCTGGACTTAGGGGAGTGTTGGGTTAATGGCGGCCACTGAGATGCCGCTTTGGGGCTGGGGCGATGCGAACCACGCTCGCAGCCTTAGCGAAGGCGCAGCCGAGACCCTGAGCAAGAGGGTTGGTCCGCCTCAGGACAGCTTCAGCAGGCGGGAGGACGCAGATGAGTTCAATGTTGCCCGTTCACGTCTGTCCGAATCTCAGATCGACCGTCTCAGCTTGATTGCTGGCCCCGACGGCGTTGAGACGGATCTAGCAGCGCGGCTCCTCCGAGCGCACGGGAAGAGCTATCCGGACATGATTCGGATGCGTGCAGGTGAGCCTGGGCCCGTTCCAGACGCTGTAGTCAATCCATCATCGAGGGAAGCCTTGCAAGAGGTGCTTAGCTTCTGCTCTGCTGAGGCGATAGCAGTTGTTCCATTCGGCGGCGGTACATCGGTTGTCGGGGGATTGGCAGCTGTGGAAGACGGATTTGCCGGCTGCGTGTCGCTTGATCTCGGGAGCCTTTCAGGGTTGGAAACCTTTGATCCACAGAGCGGGCTTGCAAGCTTCCTTCCTGGTACGCGAGGACCAGAGGCCGAGATGGCGCTCGCGCAGCACGGTTTCACTCTCGGCCACTTCCCCCAGAGCTTCGAATACGGCTCGATCGGGGGCTTTGTTGCTACCCGTTCCGCTGGGCAGTCGTCGAGCGGCTACGGGCGGATAGACCGGAATGTGATCGGTCTTAGTGCTACCACACCGACTGGGGTGCTCGATATTCCAGCGATACCCGGGACGGCTGCGGGTCCAGACCTGCGTCAACTTCTGGCCGGATCTGAGGGAACTCTGGGAGTACTTGATCGAATTGATCTACAAGTTGTCCGTGCCCCTGAAGTCTTAAGGGATCTTGCATGGCTGGCACCAAGCTTTGAGGCCGGCCGCGAGGCCCTTCGAGCACTGGAGCAGTCCGGTCTTGCGCCGACTGTTGCTCGGCTATCCGATGAGGAGGAGACTCAAGTCACTTTGCTTCTTGCCGGTGGCAGCCCTGCAGCTGCGGTCTTCCGTGGCCTTGTTTCAGCGCGAGGAGGAGGCTGCTTGATGATCACTTGTTTTGAGGGATCAGCCTCCTCTGTATCGGGGCGTGCGCTTGCGGCAAGCGATGTCCTCAGGCGCCATGGCTGCAAATCACTCAGCAGTCTTCCTGCTCGGGCTTGGCGCAAGGGTCGCTTTGCAGGGCCCTACCTTCGAGACACTCTTCTCGACTCCGGGTACTTCGTCGAGACCCTTGAAACAGCTGCAACATGGAGTGGTCTAACTGGCCTTCATACCGCCGTCAGCGTGGCTCTCAAGGAGGCCTTGGGACAAGCGGGCGGGGATCCTCTAGTTATGTGCCACGTCTCTCACATGTACCCAACCGGTGCCTCGTTGTACTTCACCTTTATCGGCCGGACTGTTTCAGCACAGCTGGAAGAGAGAATCGACCAGTGGTGGCGTGTGAAGTCCGCGGCCTGTGATGCGATTGTTGCGTCTGGCGGGACAATTTCCCATCACCACGCTGTTGGCGCGGATCACGCGCCATGGCTTGTTCAAGAGATAGGCGAACGAGGTATTGCGACGCTTCGAGCTGCCAAGGCTGAGCTTGATCCGAACGGGATCATGAATCCCGGCAGGCTCTTCCCTAGGACAGGCTGAACGGACTGGTCAAGAGTGTTGGGCCAGGCTTTGTCGGAGCCTTCTGGCCCGGTGTGCCAGCTTCTCTCGTGACGATGATCCTGTTTGCGTTCTGGCCGTTTGATGGAAGCGGACCGATGCCGCCAAAGCGCCCGTCCTTCCCGACCTTTTGAACCCCAATCAGACCGTTCGTACCCGAGCCGGTCAGCCATACACCCACTAACGCGCCTGGTGGGAGTCCCAATCCCACGATCACGATCTGAGACTGCCCATCTTTTGTCTCTAGGCCAGCCTGCGCGCCACTCTGCGAACCGTCCACGGACTTGAGCTTGAAGACGGCCCTGATAGTCCAGCCATTGTTGGTAGCTGGAGTTGTTGAGGTACTGGTTGAGGATCCAACGGCCTGTTTGTTGTCGCTGCCGCCCCAGGGCGCGATGAGGGACACAGCAATGGCCACGAGGATGACTCCAGCGCACGCAAGCAGGATCAATCCACGCTTGCGATCTGCTCCTGCTGGTTGTTGGCGAGGCTGGGGCTTCGTCTGATCCGCTGGCTTTGTTTTAGCGACGCTCGCGGTTTGCCGTTCGGGCTGAGCGGTTGGCGTGATTCGAGGTGCAACAACAGTTGGCTGCTCGCTCTTGGAGCCTTCGTCGCGAGTCTTCAGATTGAGGGCCTCGGTGACACGGTTGGCGTAGGTACGGGCTGCGGGCGAGGAGTCAAGCAGGGGGTCTGAAGCAACCTCGCCAAACACCACATCCAGAACCCGGATTCGCTCTCCTTCAGCCAAGGCTGCCGCCGCGTCTCCAGCCAAGTGGTCAGACCCGCTTAAGGCGCGGGCTTTGACTGCGGCAGTATCGATAGCGAGTGCATCTGCGACATCAGCGGGAGTCTTCCCACTCGCCAGGAGCCTAAGAGTTGCGGCTTCGTCTGCAGGAAGCTTTGACATATCGGCCATATCCAAGAGCGTAGCCGGGGGAGAGGCTTTAACCTCGGGTGAAATGGAAGGCACCAGCGAACACGACGAACGCCCAGAGCTACCCCTTGAGCACTTCGACGCTCTTTACGGCCTAGAGGTAACCGCGGCGAGCGGTGAGCGAGTTGAGGCGCGCGTTCCGGTCACGGCCAAGCTTCTCCAGCCATTCGGGATCGTTCACGGTGGCGTTCATTGTGCGATTGCCGAAGCTGTGGCCTCAGTTGGAACTTGGCTAGGGGTTCGCGATGAGGGGAAAATTGCCATGGGCCTGTCCAATCAGACAAGTTTCCTTCGGCCGGTCGTTGAGGGTGATGTGATCCTGGCAGAGGCGGTGCCGATTCACACAGGCTCCACAACATGGATCTGGGATGTGACGTTAAAAGACGGAAGTGGGCGTCCCTGCGCCGCTTCGCGAATGACTATCGCTGTTAGGGAACCTAGGGGCTAGCTGAAGTCACTCGGATGCGAGGTTCCGCCATCCGTTTGTCATTGGCATCCGGCGATCGCGCCCAAATGCCAGCGGCGTGATCTTTACCCCGGGCGGATATTGCCGCCGTTTGTACTCCGCGAGGTCGACCATCCTGAGAATCCTGTTGACCTCTTCCGGGGCGTGTCCAGCCGACACGATTGCGTTGGCATCTTCCCGAAGTTCAACGTACCTGTAAAGGATCTCGTCAAGTCGGTCGTAGGGAGGGAGGCTGTCCTCATCTTTTTGCCCTGGTTTGAGTTCGGCACTTGGCGGACGATTGATGATCTCGGGGGGGATGGGAGAGTCGGAACGGCTGTTGCGAAGGCGCGCGAGTTCATACACGGACTGCTTTGGTACATCCTTCAGAAGTCCAAATCCGCCTGCCGCATCACCGTAGAGAGTGCTGTATCCGACTGCCAGTTCAGATTTGTTCCCTGTCGTTACGACGAGCCAGCCATGTGAGTTGGACAAGGCCATCAGGAGATTGCCGCGAATTCTGGCTTGAATGTTCTCAGCGGCAACAGCTGACCCTGGGCCGGCGCCTGCCTCTCCAAGCGTTTCCTCAAATGACTTCATTGGCCCGCTGATTGGAAACTCGAAAAGTTCGATACCCAGCGCGCCGGCGAGGTCGCGAGCGTCCTGCTGCGTCTCTTCCGATGACCATGGCGAAGGCATAACCGCAGCGTGAACTTTTTCGGCACCTAAGGCATCGACTGCCAATGTCGCGACTACCGCGCTGTCAATACCGCCTGAGAGACCTAAAACAACTCCGTTGAACCCGTTCTTGACTACGTAGTCACGCAGGCCGAGCTGAAGCGCAGATTCGATCTCCTCGGGCGCCTCGAGGTCGAACTCGACCCTTGTTGAAGAGATGTTCGCTAAGTCCACTAGGAGGGTGTCCTCCTTAAAGGCAAGGGCTCTGCCGACTGTGTCCCCCGAGGCGTCAATCGCCATGGACCGACCATCAAAAACCAGCTCGTCCTGAGCTCCCACCAACGAGCAATAGAGGATTGGAATCCCGGCCCGTACAGCCTGTTGACTGAGAATTCCCTCCCTTTCGGCCAGCTTTCCAGCGTGGAATGGAGAGGCGGAGATGTTGATGATTACTTGGGCCCCTCCGGCCACCAATTCATCAGTTGGAGAGCCGATGTGCCAGATGTCTTCACAAACAGATAGACCCACCTTGAGTTTGTTGATTTCCGCCACAACAGCTTCAGTGCCGCTTGCGAAGTAGCGCTGTTCGTCAAAGACCCCGTAGTTCGGGAGACGTTGCTTCCGGTAGGTGATCGGGGCTTGGTCGGGTTGTGTGAGCACAGCCAAATTGAAAACCGATTCACCATCGCTTCCAACGGAACCAAAGATGGCTGGAATAGCGAGCTCCTCCTGCACGCGCTTCGCTTCACCTGAAGCAGCCTCAATGAAGTGCGGATGGAGCAACAGATCCTCTGGCGGGTATCCAGTCAGGGCCATCTCAGGGAAGACGACCAAGTCGGCTCCTGCAGCAGCAGCCTCATTGCCCTTCCGGATGATCAGATCGGCATTTGCGCAGATGTCGCCAACCGTTGGATCAATCTGACAAAGGGCGATCTTCCCGTTGCTGGTCATGTTTTGGCTGAGGCTCTCTTTGCCGGCCGCTTCGTGCGAGACCTTGCCGCCTTACGAAGGTCCTTCAAGGCGCTGCGCAGGTCCTCGGCAAAGAGATCGACGTCTGGAAGAGCGTCCCAGTCTGCGTTGAGGCCAAAGTCGAGCTTGCCGTTGTAGCTCATGACAGCGATCCCTAAACCTTGCTTTTCGGCCAATGGCACCATTGGGTGCGCCTCCTCAAGTTGCCTTCCCAGCAGGTAGAGAGGGAATTGAGGCCCTGGAACATTGGTCACGACGACGTTATAGAAACGCTGGCGTGGGACGAGGCGAGCTGCCTGAGCCATCACAGTCTGAGGAGCAAAGCCGCTCAGCTCAGTCAGAGTCTTCGCACCGACAGCCTGCCCGGATTCTTTTACATCTGCCATCGCAGCGGCAATGATCCTTAGGCGGCGAACAGGGTCGCTTTCGCCTACAGGGAGTGGTGCCCACATCACTGCCACCTGGTTGCCGAGAGCGCCTCGATCAGAGTCAGGCCGCACAGACACGGGCACCATCGCTCTCAACTCGAGCCCGCGAGTCGGGTGGCCCTTCGACCGCAGCCAACTCCCCAGTGCTCCTGAGACGGTTGCCAGAACTACATCATTGACGGTGCCCCCGAGGCCATTCTTGATCTCTTTGAAGTCGTCAAGGGACGCCGTCATCCATGCGAATCGACGGTGGCTTCCGATTGGAACATTCAGCGGCGTTTCCGGAGCTGGGCTTGTTCCCGCTGAGGCTAGGCTCCCCAAAGCGCCAACGCGTGAGCTGAGAGTTCCAATCGCCTTCTTTGGGCCTCGGACGGCGGCATTCAACGCACGTTGAATCTCGGTAGGGATGGTGGCCCGTTCAACAATCGCGTCGGCCAAGAGCTCTGCCGAGGAGGGGAGAGGCTTAGGTGACCAAGGTGGTGGCGGAGGGTCTTCATTGGTTGGCTCCCGCTCTAGGTCGAAAAGCACTGCTGTCAGGTCAATGCCACTGATTCCATCAACTAGCGCATGGTGGGTCTTGGCGAGAACAGCAAAGCGGCCATCAGCCATGCCCTCAACCAAATAGATCTCCCAAAGCGGCTTCGCTCGATCCAACTGCGTGGCAAAAACTCTGCCGCAAAGTCGTGCCAGTTCAGCAGCGCCTCCTGGAGCTGGAAGTGCCGCGTGGCGCAGGTGGTACGACAGCCGAAAGTGGGGATCATCAACCCAGACTGGTCTGCCTTGGCGGAGAGGAACTTCGGCTATTCGCTGTCGGTACTTAGGAACAAGGTGCAGCCGTGACTCGATGTGTTGACGAAGGCGGTCCCAGCTTGGTGGAGGGCCCTCAAAGACGAGGCATGACGCGATATGCATGTGGGCTCCGCCCCTCTCGAGGTGGAAGAAGGATGCGTCTAGTCCAGTCAGGCGATCGGCACGGGGCATTGGCATGCATTGTCGCAGAACTGTGTGTGCGCAACCTTACACAAGACCACTTGCCAACCTTCCACAGGCTATGTAAGGTTCTGACCATGAACCCTGCACAGAAGCAACTCAACCTGTCCGACCCAGAGACCTTTTCTCAAGTATTCGCAGAGCACGAGCGTGGTGTCTACGCGTCAGCGCTCCGCGTGACTGGGAATCCAACAAGTGCCCAGGATGTTGTCCAAGATGTCTTCATGAGGTTGTGGAAGCGTCCTGACCGCTTCGATCCGAGCAGGGGAGAGATCGGCCCGTTCCTCCGACTTATGGCGAGAAGCAGGGCACTAGATCTTTGGCGCGAGGGAGATGCCTCAAACCGGGCAACCGACCGTTACAAGTCGGCCGTTGAATTCGAGCCCGTGAAGGTTGATGCGAGGCCAGACGAGGTCTGCGAGGAGTCCGAACTGCGCTCAGGGCTTCGATCAATCGTGCGCGAGCTTCCCGATGCGCAGCGTGAAGCTGTCGTTCTCGCGTACTGGGGTGGGCTCACGTCCGAGGAAATCGCCCAGCGGGCACAGGTTCCTGTAGGAACCGCCAAAAGCCGTGTCCGACTTGGGATTTCAAGGCTTCGCGAGCACAGCGAACTCGGCCTGGTCGCTGCCTAGCCACCTGCAAGTGTGACGCGCCTCACTATGAGGCGCGTTCCGCTCTGTAGCGTTTAGTACTCAAATCCGAACCGGTCGGGTCGCGCCGACGGGACGGGGGACCCATTGCTCACCACGAGCGGGGGCGAATTCAGCGCTGATGCGCCGATAGCGGACGAAACCACCGCGAGCCCGACAGCTAACCCCGTAGGAACTGCGTTTCAACGGAGGTATTTGATGTTTAAGAGGTCTCAGTCCCTGCTTGTCGTGCCCGTGCTCGCGTTCGCCTCGCCGGTATTGGCAGCGAGCGATGGTGGGACGACACCTTTGGAGCCGCGTTCCTCAATTCGCTTGGTCCTGAGTGATGATTCGGCAGCATGGGGGCAGACCGTCCAAGCCTCTGGCACAGGGCTTCGCCGTTCTCGGGGGCGGGTGGCAGTCTGGCTTGAGGGAGCCAACGGCACGCGTCGGCTGCTCGGAACAACAGTGCCGTCCAAGTCCGGACGTTGGATTGTGAAGTTTAAAGCCACAGCTAGAGGGGTGGTTACCGGCAGCCAAGGAGCGTTGTTTGCTGGGCCAAGTTCCGTAGGTGGAAAGACACTTCGAGTCTCTGCAGCGCTGAGTCTTTCGCCGAGCATGCCTCTTTCTAAGAAGGGCCTCGTAACTGTGACATCACAGGTCT
>CAZZKI010000048.1:0-7877 GCA_964654785.1 uncultured Solirubrobacteraceae bacterium | reverse complement strand
CGTAAAGATCGCCGGCCTGTCAACTGACCCGCTCGACAACCATGAGAAGTGGGCGGCGGACATTGCCGCGACTCAGGGCACTGCTCCTAACTACCCGATCATCTCGGACAGCAACCATGAGATCGCCAAGGCCTACGGCATGCTCCCAGCCGATGTTGCGGGCGACCCGACTGAGCGGACCCCAGCTGACAACCAAACACTCCGCAATGTCTTCGTCATTGGACCAGACAAGAAGATCAAGCTTGTCCTCATCTACCCGATGACGACCGGCCGCAACTTCGATGAGGTCCTTCGCGTAATCGATTCGCTGCAGCTGACTGCGAACCACGCAGTTGCCACACCCGCACAGTGGACCCCTGGCAAGAACGTGATCATCGCTGGCTCAGTCAGCAATGAGGCCGCCAAGGAGAAGTACCCAGAGGGTTGGGAAGAGCCCAAGCCTTACATCCGCATCGTGCCGGACCCAACCACCGTCTAAACCGCAAGACATTCGCAGGGCCGAGGAGGCCGGGAGCGTTTCGCCCCGGCCTTTTTCATCGCTCTAACACCCGACATCTGTTTCGTGTATTATAAAGCAGGTAATAAACTTCCTGAAAGTCAAGACCTGTAAACACGCAAGTTCCCGGAGGTAGCCAGGTGGCCAGCTTCAGCACGATGATTCTTGTAGCGACAATCTGCAGCCCTCTCGTGGGCGGCGCTGGCGCCTACCTCTCACGAGGTCAGTTTGGCCTCCGGTCTGCAAGCACAGCGGCAGCGCTTGGTTTCTTGGGGGCGATCTATCTTGTGGCCGCAAACTTGGTGGCAGGCCCTGTCGAAGCGCTTCTCGCTGACGGCTCAGGAAGCATTATCGCCGGCCTCAGCGCAGGACCTGTAGCGACCGTCTTGCTACTCCTGATCCTCGGTGTCACAGCGACTGTTCAGGCCTTCTCGAGCAGATACCTCAGTGGCGACAGCAGGGTTGGGCGCTTTCACTTCCTCTGCGGTCTCGCAGCTTCCGCGCTCGCAGCCGCTGCCTGCGCGGCCACGATGTCAGGGCTTGTAGTCGCGTGGTGCATCGGCGGAATCGCAGCCTGCCTGCTGCTTGCTCAGCGGGCTGACCTGCATGAGGCAAGGGTCGGAGTCCAGCGGACAGCTTCAGCATTTGCCATCGGCGACGGATGCCTCATTGCTGCCCTCGGCCTAGTGCTCTTGACTGGCGGCGACATTGACCTGCGCGACGCATCAAGCGCAGCTGCTGAGCTCTCCACAAGGCAGCTCGATATCGCCCTGCTCGGCCAGGTTCAAGTCGGCGTGGTCGTCGCGATTCTCGTCGGCGTCTGTGCGCTTGCGCGGTCAGCGCAGTTGCCATTCCACCGTTGGCTTCCATCCACCTTGGCAGCGCCAACGCCAGCTTCCGCGATGCTCCATGCTGGCCTTGTCAACGGGGCTGGGCTTCTCATCATCACCCTTGCCCCGGTGCTTGCTTTGGCCCCAGCTGTGCTCTGGGCACTGCTTGCCTGCGGCTGCATAACAGCACTACTTGGGACTGCCTTGGCAGCAGTCCGATCTGATGTGAAGGGTTCGCTTGCTTGGTCTACCACCGGGCAGATGGGATTCATGGTGGCCCAATCAGCCAGCGGCTCCTTCGGTGCAGCCCTCCTCCATATTTTGGGCCACGGCTACTACAAGTCCACACTCTTCCTTGGCTCAGGCTCGGCTGTGGACAGCCAGCAGCGCAAGGCAGGAGAGCCAGAGCAACCTGCCCTTGGCCGTGCGTCTTCTCGGCTGGCAATCGCGGCCCTTGCGCCAGGGATCCTGCTTGCTGCCGGTGGATTCCTCGCTTACCCGGTCCTCTCAGAGTCAAGAGGCTCACTGGCAGCGCTTGTAATCGCGTGGATTGCCCTTTCCCAAGCCACTTGGTCATGGCTTGGCACAGCTGGGAAGACCACGCGCGGAACTCGAGGGACTGCAGCGTTGCTGCTCAGCGGCGCATCGCTCGGTTACGTAGGGCTGATCACAGCTGTAGACGCGTATGTCGGGAAAGCTCTTCCGACTGAACTCGCAGCCTGGCCTTCGCCTTGGATCTTGGTCGCAGCAGTCACCGCAGGCGCACTCGCTGCCCTACTCCTGTCGCGTCAAAGCTCGGCGCTCGTGAAGCGTGCATCAGTCGCGCTCTGGGCATGGGCGCACAGCTACGCAGACACCACTCCGCTGGCCAAGCCAATTTCGGTTGAACGACCAGCCACCGCTGAAACAGGCATTTCTCAAACCCGTGAACAAGCAATCCCGATTGGAGCCGCCCAATGACTACACAGACCAAAATCACCTCTCCGGAAAGCTCCGACAGGCTGCAGGTCAGGTCTGAGGTAGCGCTTGCCAGCCGTCCGGTGGCTCCGCTCTGGCCGGCAAGAACAGTCATCGCGGTAAACCCTCTGCTTGGCCTGCTGGAACAACCCTTTGTTGATGCCACAAAGCAAGCACGCTCAGAGATGGGAGCAAGAGGATTCCGGTCGCTCAAGGACTTCCGAGCCGACTTCACCGAAGGCAAGATCTCAAGAGTTGACCTCAAGGGGTCGCTTCTTGAGTTGGTCGCGGGCGCGGTAGAGCTTCGCCCCATCCCCACGCCCAATGGTGAGATCGAAGCCATTGACCTGCTCGTTTCAGACCTTCTTTATGGACCAGAAGAGAAGGAGCCGACTGTCCTCGACTCAACCGGAGCGCGCTGCGACAGATTGATTGGCTCCAACGTCGCACCGACGGTGGATCGCATTGTGGCGCGGTGGCTGACCAATTACACGGACCAGTCCGGAAGCTCGATTCACATGCCGATCGACGCCACCTCCTTCCACGCTGCAGCCAAGTCCCTCGCACTGCATGACCGAGAGGTTCTGAAGTTGACGGGCGGAACGGGTCGTGGTCCGGAGTCACTCCTTTGCGACTCCCCGGAAGAGTCAATCAACCACGCTCTGGCGGAATTGGAAGTCAGTGAGGATCGCCGAGTTCAGGAAATCAAAGCCCAACTCCTCAGGCTTCGCGGCTGGGCAGGTTGGATCAAGTGGCGCACCGAATGGGCGGACGCCAATTGCCAAGATTCGTCCATTGATCTGGTTGAGCTCGTTGCCGTGCGGCTTTCGCTTGAGGCAGCAGGAGTCTCATCAGCACTTGCAAGCGGAAAGGCTGACCCATCCGCGATTCCCGCGACTCCAAAGCCACAGCTGTCCTCACTCTCGCTTGACTCAAAGCCTGAAGCTCGTCTCGAAATGGCACTTAAAGGCCTTGGGGTTGACCCTTCGATCCTCTCCGCCGATGCGCGAGCTCGTGCTTTCGCAACGCTTTCAAGGCTGGGTGATTCAGATCGCCTCGCAGTTTGGCTTGGTGCTCAGGAAGCGAGCTACCGAGATGCCCTTCTGGGCCAGCTCAGCACTGGTAGCGCGGGGCAGCGCACCAGTCGCCCTCCTGCGCAAGTCGTCTTCTGTATCGATGTTCGATCAGAAGGCATCCGGCGGCATCTCGAATCAGTAGGTGCGACGGAAACCCTCGGCTTCGCCGGCTTCTTCGCGGTCGCAGTGGACTACAAGCCACTCGGATCAGCAGGGTCAACCGCCCTCTGCCCAGTCCTGCTTTCACCTGCGGCCCAGGTGGAGGAAGTTATTTCCAATGGTTCGTCCGGCGACCGATTCTTCGACAAGCAAGCCAGCGGCAGCGCATATGAGCACGCATTCCACTCAACCAAGTCGGGCCTCGCTTCATCGTTCGCGCTTGCCGAAGCTGGAGGCATGCTGGCCGCCTTAGTCTCGGCTGCGAGGACATTCTCTCCGCGACTTGCAGGCTGGCTGGAGAACAGAAAGCTCAACGGCGCTGACGTGCCCACTGAGATGCGAGTTACACCGGAGGGTGAGTCAACGGTTGGCTTCACAACCGAGGAGCAGGTCAAGTTCGCTCACGCCGCGCTGACGATGATGGGTTTGACAAAGGACTTTGCTCGGCTGGTCGTCTTTTGTGCCCATCAAAGCGACAATGTGAACAACCCCTACTCGTCCGCTCTCGACTGTGGAGCCTGCGGTGGTAACGGTGGATCTCCGAACGCTCGGATTGCAGCAGCAATCCTCAATCGTGCCGAGGTGAGAAGGGAACTTGAAAGGGCTGGGATCTCGATCCCAGAGGACACTCACTTTGCTGCTGCAAGCCATGACACTGCGGCAAACACGGTCACGGTTCTTGACAAGCACCTCATCCCAAGCACTCACATTCAAGATCTCCGTGACTTGGAAGCCGACCTCAAGGCTGCTGGTGAGGCGCTTGCGGTTGAGCGCGAGTCCTCCCTTCCGGGAAGTGGCCTTGGCGCAAGCGCGAGCCGACTGCCAGCTCGAGGACTCGACTGGGGCCAGATACGCCCTGAGTGGGGCCTCGCTGGCAACGCTGCCTTCATAGTCGGAAGTCGCTCAATCACAGAGGGACTGAACCTCGAGTCGAGGACCTTCCTGCACTCCTACGATGCAGAGATCGACACGGACGGCAGCGCCCTGGAAACCATCCTCACGGCCCCGCTCGTCGTCGCCCACTGGATCAACTCGCAGTACTACTTCTCAACCGTTGACCCGGAGGCATTTGGGGCTGGCGACAAGACGCTCCACAATGTCCTCGGGAACGGCTGTGTCGTCGTCGGCAGCGGCGGCGATCTAAAGGTCGGCCTGCCATGGCAGTCGGTTGGAGTCGGCGACCGCACCGTGCACGAACCGCTCCGGCTGCTTGCCGTTGTGGAAGCGCCACTAGAGCGGATCGAAGGGATTATCGGAGCCCACCCAATCCTGCAGCACCTGATTGGAGGCGGCTGGGTGAAGCTGATTGCGCGGGCAGACAGCAATTCGGAATGGCATGTCAGAAGCCTCGGTGGGACCTGGACTTCCTGGGTTCCCGCTGCCGAGGAACAAACCAACCAACTACCCAAGGAGGTAGCGCAATGAGCACCGCTGAACTGACGCGGATGCACAAGATCGAGGTCGTAGTCGGCGGGGACGACCTGCCCGCCGTAAGGGATCTATTCGAGCAGGCCGGAGTCACAGGCTGGACCGGGATCGACAACGTGTCCGGCTTTGGCCACGGTGGATTCCACAGCGGCCGATCCCTCTTCAACGATCGTGACTCCCTCTCACTGCTGATCACAGTGGCGCCCGACGACAAGGTCGCCCCGCTGATCGCAGGCATCCGAGCACTGCTTGAGGAGCGACCCGGAGTGATGTTTGTGACCGAAACCTCGGTAAGCCGTCCGGAGTACTTCCGATGAGCCTTATTGAACGAAGTACTCAACAGGCCGCACCGGAGGTTCGTGGACCAAAGCACTCCGCGCGGGTGGGAATGATTGGCGCTGGCCAGCTTGCTCGTATGAGCTTCCAGGCAGCGGTTTCCTTGGACGTTGAACTGACAGTGCTGGCAGCTCATGACGGGCAGCCAGCCGCACGAGCTGGGGCAACGTGGCTGGCTGGCGAGCCATCTGACTTCGCGACCGTGGCGGAGCTTGCGGCCAACACTGAAGTAGTGACGTTCGACCATGAGCTTGTCCAGCCGGCGCTGATTGAGGACCTTACGGCCAAGGGCGTGTTGGTTCGCCCTGGCGCGGCAGCCCTGCGGATGGCATCCGACAAGCTGCACGCAAGGACTCAGATGCGGGCGCTCGGTTTCCCCGTGCCGCACTTTGCGGAAGTAGCAACTCCCGCAGAGGCGGAAGCATTTGCGGCTGACCACGGTTGGCCAATTGTGCTCAAGTCAGTCTCCGGTGGCTATGACGGACGGGGAGTACGGGTAGCCAACAGCGCAGATGAGGCGCGCCAGATTCTCGCCGCTGGTGGGTCCTGGCTGGCCGAGGAGTTTGTCGACATTGCGATGGAACTCTCGGTGCTAGTTGCCCGGACGCCAAGCGGGTTCGTTCAGGTCTACCCGATCGCTCAAACCACCCAAGAGGACGGGATCTGCAGAGAGGTTGTGATCCCTGCAGATATTCCCGACGGGCTGGCGACAGAGGTGCGCGAACTGGCTACTTCACTTGTGAACGGCATTGACGCCTGCGGCATCGTCGCTGTTGAGATGTTCATCACCCAAGACGGCCATCCCGTGATTTGTGAGATTGCTACGAGGCCTCACAACTCTGGCCACGTGACGATCGAGGCCTGCGTGACATCGCAGTTTGAGAACCACCTGCGAGGCGTTCTTGACTGGCCGCTTGGTTCAACTGAGATGCGCGCGCCGGCCGCAGCGATGGTCAATGTCCTCGGCTCAGCTGATGGCAAGACTCCGTTGCGTTTGCCTGCAGCATTGGCAGTTGAAGGGGCCAGCGTCCATCTCTACGGCAAGACGGAGCTGCCGGGTCGAAAGGTCGGCCATGTGACTGCAACGGGAGAGACAACCAGCGAGGCGCTTGAGACAGCGCGGGCATGCGTTCGTGCCCTGAGCGGGCAATGACCCGCTCAGAGGCGCTCGTTGGAGTCGTCATGGGGAGCGACTCCGATTGGCCTGTGATGCAAGCCGCGGTGGAGCAGCTGGAGCAGTTCGGAATTGCTCATGAGACCCATGTGGTGTCAGCCCACCGCAACCCGCATGGAATGATCGCCTACGGCAACGACGCGGCCAGCCGAGGCCTGAAGGTGATCATTGCCGGCGCAGGCGGCGCAGCGCACCTTCCGGGGATGCTGGCTTCAGTCACAACGGTTCCTGTCATTGGAGTTCCAGTACCCCTGAAAACTCTGGACGGGCTCGATTCCCTCCTCTCGATTGCGCAGATGCCCAGCGGTATTCCCGTTGCCACAGTCGCAATAGGTGGCGCTGCCAATGCAGGCCTCCTTGCGGCGCGAATCCTTGGGACATCTGACGATCGCCTTCGAGAAGAACTCGAACAACACAGCCAATCCCTCAAGCAACGGTCTGAAGACGCAGACGAACGCTTGCAGTCGCAACTCCAACCCGCAGGAAAGGAAGTCTGAACATGCTGGACAACAAGAGAATCCTCGTCACCGGGGTTGTCAACACCGAATCAATTGCATTTGCTGTAGCTCAGGCCGCTCAGTCTCTGGGCGCGGAGGTGATTCTCACCGCGTTCCCTAGGGATCGGGATCTCACGAAGGAAGCTGCGAAGAGCCTTCGTTTTGATTCGCCGATATATGACCTCGACGCAACCAATCCGGATCAAGTGGAAGCCCTGACCGAGTCTCTTCGCGATGAGTTCGATTATGTGGATGGAGCTCTGCACTCGATTGCCTTTGCTCCGAGAGACGCACTCTCCGGGAGCTTTGTGGACACCGACACGGCAGGGCTTGATGTTGCTTTCCAAACAAGCGCAGTGTCATACGCGGTACTTGCTCGGATGGTCAGCCAACTTCACGCTGGTCGTCCCGCGAGCGTTGTGGGGCTTGACTTCGGCTCTGGTGGAGCCTGGCCTGTCTACAACTGGATGGGAGTCTGTAAGGCGGCTCTCAACTCAGTGAGCAGATATGTCGCTCGCGACTTGGGCCCTGAGGGGATCCGGTCCAACCTCGTCGCTGCCGGCCCGCTGCACACTCGCGCTGCAGGTGGCATTCCCGGCTTTGAGCACTTGCTGAACGCATGGGAGTCAGGATCACCAATCCCATGGGACCCGAACGATGCTCGCCCCGTGGCTGACGCCGTTTGCTTCCTTCTCTCCGACATGGCAAGGGCCATCACCGGCGAGACGATCAACGTTGACGGTGGCTACCACGCTATGGCGGCCCCACTTGCAGCAACAGACTCGGTGCCCGCGGTTACAGCAACCGTGTAATTCGCGAACACCATTCTGAAAGAAAAGGCCGGGAGCTTTACAGCCCCCGGCCTTTTCATTTCGTTAGACCGATTGACTACTCAGGCATCTTCGCGCCGTTGGGGTAGCAAAG
>CAZZKI010000047.1:0-7913 GCA_964654785.1 uncultured Solirubrobacteraceae bacterium | reverse complement strand
GGCCGCAGGGCAGATCCACTCAGACATACAGCAAGGCTTCGTCCGAGCTGAGGTAATCGGCTGGAAGGAATTGCTTGAGGTCGGTGGCTACGTGCAGGCCAAGGACAAGGGCCTGCTGAGAATCGAAGGACGCGATTACGTCATGCAGGACGGCGACATCATCAGCGTCCGCTTTACGCCTTAGCTAGCTAACCGTGCGGCCAGCCGCGCCATGCCGATCAGTTCGGCAGCTTTGGCGCCGCGGGCGAAGTTGGTCGCAGCGTCGGCCGGCCGGCGCGCACCCTTGACCTTCTGAACTGTTGCGACCTCTTTGAAGGTTCGCAATAGGTCTGAGTTCTCAACAAGGCTTGCCGCAGTCCGGGGTTTTTCACCGTCAGCTTTGGCGATCGCCTGCTCAAGCGACCCGTGCCGCTGCAGCAGGTCAGCTGCGCCCTTGGCGCCAATACCCGGTGCTCCAGGAATGCCGTCACTCGGGTCCCCGCGCAAGGCGATCAGGTCCGGAATCTGGGCGGGCTTAACACCAGTGATCTCCTCCACTTGTTTCGGGCCGCATTCGATCGTGCCTTGCCCGGGCTTTAGCAACATCACCTTCGTCTTCCCCGTGGCGCATTGGAGGAGGTCGCGGTCACCGGTGAGGATTCGCGTATTGCCACCAGCAGCTGCTTCAAGCAATGCGAGGGTTGCCATCAGGTCGTCTGCCTCAAGGTCCCCGGCGTCGCCGAGCTTCCAACCAAGCGACTTCCAAAGCGCCGGTCCAACCTCAAACTGGTGGGCAAGCTCGGGTGGCATTGGCTCGCGGGCAGCGTGGTACCCGGAGAAGGCCTTAACGCGGTAAGCCCCAGCCTCTGCGCCATCACACAGAACAACTGCTCGCGGCTTCAACTCCTCAACTGCTGCCAGCACAGCATTCGCAGTTCCAAGCAAAGCGTTGACAGGCTTGCCGTCCGCCCCACGAATCTTTGATGGGAGCGCGAAGAACCCGCGGTACATCAGGAGCGGCAAGTCACAGACGAGAAGGGGTTTTGGCATTGGGCGAGCCTAGACGAACAGACAACCGGTGAACCACGGGCCTGAGCCGGCCGCCGCGGCTCTACTCTCCTTGGCGTGGTCCCCAAAGACGATGACACCCGTACTGATGAGGAGATGTCCTCCACCAAGGAAGGTTCAGTCACCTCAGGGCGTATAGCCCGCACCGCCCGCTTCGGGAAGCTCGTCGGCGGGCAAGGCATTCGTTGGGCTGGCACGCGCGCAGCAAACCTCACCCGTGACGAGGAAGAAGCAACGCGCAAGATGGAGCAGCGTTCACTCGCTCTCGCTGAAGAGCTTGTTGAGCAGCTCGGCAAGATGCGCGGCGCCGCGATGAAGATCGGCCAAGTCCTTTCAACAATTGACTTCGACGCGATCCCAGAAGGGGAGCGGGAGAACTTCAAAGCAAAGCTTGCTGCCCTTCGCGACTCCGCCCCGGCAGTTCCGTTCTCGAAGATGAAGAAGGTTGTCGAGCAGGACCTTGGCGCCAAGGCAAGCGAGATCTTCAAAGAGTTCGACGAGGAGGCCTTCGCAGCAGCTTCAATTGGTCAAGTTCACCGCGCTGTAACTCATGAGGGCGATGAAGTCGTCGTCAAGATCCAATACCCGGGTGTTGCTGAGGCAGTCGAAACAGACCTTCGCAACATGAATGTGCTGCTGCCACTCGTTAAGAAGTTGGCCCCAGGCCTTGATGGCAAAGCTCTGATGGGCGAACTGCGTGAGCGGATCGCTGAGGAACTGGACTATGAACTTGAAGCGCAGAACCAACGCCGAGTTGAGCGCGCCTTCCGCGACCACCCATTCGTACGAATTCCAAAGGTCTACACCGAACTCTCAGGCCGCCGGGTTCTCGTCTCTGAATACGTCGAAGCCAAGCGCTTCGAAGAGGTCAAGGAAATGAGCGAGGAGGAGCGCGACCGCTATGGCGAGATCATCTTCCGTTTCTTCATGGAGTTGCTTCATCGCGAACGCTTCTGCTCCGGAGACCCGCACCCGGGTAACTACCTCCACTGCGCTGATGGAAAGGTTTGCTTCCTCGATTTCGGCCTGATGAAGACAGTTAGCAAGAAGACACTCGCCAACGAGTGGGCGCTGGCAGCAGCAGTTGCAGCTGAGGACCCAGAGGGCGTCAAGCACCAGCTTGATGTCCTTGGCTACCTCCCAGACGCTGACCGCTTCGACACTCAGCTTGTCTACGAGCAGGTTGTTCTCTCAGGCGAGTGGGCGTTCGTGCCTGGCTTCAAGCGCATTACGCCCGAGTATGTGCGCGAGGTAACCGAACTGGGCAGTTCACCGCGCTCGCCCTACTTCAAGCAGATGCGCCACATGACCCTTCCGCCTGAGGCACTGCTGGTTCGCCGCATGGAAGGTCTTGTCTTTGCCGTCCTCGGTGAACTCCGTGCTGGCGCTGACTGGCACGCGATTGGTCAGGAGTACTGGGGCGAGGGCGAGCCAAGCACTGAACTTGGCAAGATCGACGCCGAGTGGCGCTCTGGCTCGCGCCGGTAGGCTTCCGAGCCTGCCCCAAACCAACTTCACGAAAGGGAGTCACATGCTTGTAATCAATGGCCTTGACGACATCCGTGGTCGCGTCGGCGAAGAGCTCGGTGTAAGCGACTGGGTACAGATCACTCAGGAGGACGTCAACAAGTTCGCCGAAGTAACCGGCGACGACCAGTGGATCCATGTTGATGTGGAGCGCGCCACCAACGAGAGCCCCTTCGGCGGCACCATCGTTCACGGCTTCTTCACCCTCTCACTGCTCCCCAAGTTTGCTTACGAGACGTACACGATCGAGGGCATCCACGGCGCACTCAACTACGGGTCAGACAAGGTCCGATTCCTCAACCCAGTCCCAACTGGGAGCAAGCTTCGCTGCAAGTCAAAGCTTGTGTCAGTTGAGGACAAGCCAATGGGCGTTCTCATGACAGTCGAGTCAACAATTGAGATCGAAGGCGTCGAGAAGCCAGCCTGCATCGCAGAAACTCTGACTCTCGTCTTCGGCTAGACACGCCGAATTCGAAGTAGATGAGGGCGGCGCTTACGCGCCGCCCTTTTTCGTGCCTCTGCGCTTATGCTGGGAACCATGGGAAGCCAACAAGACCGGAAACTTCGCATCGCTGGGGACCTCGTTGAAACAGGCAACTGGATCGAGGTCACCAACCCGTATGGCGATAGTCCAATCGCCAAGGTTCCAGCTGCTGATGCTGCTCTCGTAGACAAGGCGATCGCCTCAGCGAAGGCGGCACTTGAGCGGCATGATTGGCAACAGTGGCAGCGCGCCGACGCGCTTGACCGCGCAGCAGCTCTCCTTCAAGAGCGGGCCGCAGACTTTGCCCAGACGATCGCACTGGAAGCTGGAAAGCCGATCAAGCAGGCTTCTGTCGAGGCTGAGCGCGCCGTCGGCACCCTTCGCTTCAGCGCGGACGAGGCACGCCGCTTGAGTGGCGAGATGGTGCCAATGGAAGGCGGCCCGGCAGGCGCGGGCAAGCTCGGCTTTGTCCTTCGAGTGCCGGTAGGAGTGGTCGGTGCGATCAGCCCGTTCAACTTCCCCCTCAATCTTGTCGCCCACAAACTTGGGCCTGCGCTCGCTGCTGGCTGCCCAGTTGTGTTGAAGCCGGCCTCGGCCACGCCGCTTTCCGCGATTGACCTTGTCGAGCTGCTGGTTGAAGCAGGAGTTCCAGCCGACTACTTGCATGTGGTCGCAGGCCCAGGAGCACAGACAGGCGACCCGCTTGTAGACAGCGAGGACATAGCAGCGATCAGCTTTACCGGTTCGGTCCCAGTCGGCTGGACCATCCGCAGCCGCGCGCCAAAGAAGCGAGTGATGCTTGAACTAGGCAGTAACGCGCCGCTGATCGTCAACTCAGACGGTGACTGGCAGACAGCTGCTGACAAGGCCTCAATCCACGGCTATTCCCACGCTGGACAGTCGTGCATTTCAACCCAACGGCTGATTCTGCACGAGGACATTGCCGACGACTTCATCGAACGGTTCAAGGAGAAGGTCGCTGCCTTGAAGGTTGGCGATCCACTTGACCCGACAACCGACGTTGGCCCGCTGATTGACCCGGGCGAGTGCGCGCGCGTCAAGGAGTGGATTGACGCAGCAGCTTCAACTGGCGCAGAGATCCTTGTCGGTGGAGAACTGAATGACGATGGGACGCTTCAGCCGACAATCTTGGACGGCGGCAGCGACTCAGACGATGTTTGGGCTGGGGAAGCTTTTGGCCCGCTCACTGTGATCCGACGCTTCAAGGAATTCAGCGAGGCAGTCAGACTTGCCAACGCCAGTGCATACGGCCTTCAAGCCGGAGTCTTCACGAGCGACATCGCGACAGCACTTGAGGCTGCCCGCCACCTTGACTACGGCGGCGTGCTCATCAACGAAGTTCCAACCTTCCGCACTGACCAGCAGCCGTATGGCGGTGTCAAAGATTCAGGCAACACCAAGGAGGGCCCGCACTACTCAGTGCGCGAGTTCACCGAGGAACGCTTGATCTCAATCCAGCCCTAGCGCCAAGGAACAATTTTTAGCGGGAGCTCTTGGGTTAGAACTTCAGCCCGATCGTTCGGCACAAGCAGGACCCAGCCACGTCGGAATCCACGCTCCGCTGACCCAGGTGCAGTTGGGAACAGGGCCGTCCAATGCGGCCGCGCCTCGGCTGGAATGCAGGCGAGAGTCAGGGCCATTCCGTTGCCGTAATCCTCATAGCCGTATCGCGAGTCACCGGGGACTTCAAAGTCGTCGATCAACACAACAGCGTTTGTCCAGTGCTGCTTGATCAACTCAAGCTCATCTGCCACCGGCAGGTCCTTCTCCCAGTGAGCGTCCAGATAGAAGAGAACGTTGTCCTTAGGAATCTCCGGGCTGGCGGCCCAGCCGCGGATCCCTTCACGGCAGTCACCCAGACTCAGGTGAATGCGAGCGTCGCTTGCAACGCGCTTTGTGGCGTAGTTGTAGTGCCGCTCCTCGGCCTCCACTGAGTAAACGTCAGTTCCCGAAGCTTCGCTGAGGAACAGCGCCGTGCTTCCGAGGTAAGTGCCTGTCTCAAAGACGCCAGTAACCGGGTGCAGCTTCAGCAGGTCCTTGATGACCTGCTGGCGGATCGGCTGCCGGTTCATCGGCCCAAAGTCGATCAACCGCGGGTGGATTCGAAAACCCACCCGCCTGATGATCAGTTTTGCCCGGCGCTTGAAGTCGCCGGTGGCAGAGTTCGAGATCAGCTGACCTCGTTACCCGCGGCGATCTTTCGCAGGTTGATCGCCTCGTTAAAGGTCGCCTCGTCAACACCAAGCTCCAGTGCGACCTCGCGCAGGTTACGGCCGGAGGTTGCTGCCTCCTTGACAATCTCAGCTGCCTTGTCATAGCCGATGAATGGATTGAGGGCAGTCGCAACAGCGAGCGTTGACTCAGCAGAGTCCTTGCAGCCGTCGAAGTTTGGCTCGATTCCGTCAACGCACTTTTCAGCGAACAGACGCGAGCCAGCCGCAAGCAGTGAGATTGACTCAAGTAGGTTGCGCGCGATAAGTGGAATGCGCACATTGAGCTCGAAGTTGCCCTGGGTGCCCGCCACTGTGATGGCAGTGTCATTACCGATTACCTGAGCACCAATTTGGAGCATTACCTCAGGAATAACTGGGTTGACCTTGCCCGGCATGATCGACGAGCCCTTCTGCAACTCGGGCAGGAAGATCTCGCCGAGGCCAGCGCGTGGGCCGGAGCCCATCCATGCGATGTCATTGGCGATCTTTGTGAGGGACACGGCGATCACCTTCAGCGCACCTGACAACTCAACAAGAGCGTCACGGTTGCCTTGGGCCTCAAATGGATCTTCCGGAGCAGAGATCTCAAGGCCACTCTCAGCCGAGAGCTTTGCCCTTACACCAGCCGCGAATTCAGCATGGGTGTTGAGGCCGGTGCCGGTAGCTGTGCCACCGAGTGGGATCTGCGCGACCTGTGGCAGCGCGAGGCGGACTCGCTTGGCACCGAGGCGCACTTGCGCCGCGTAGCCGCCGAACTCTTGGCCGAGGGTCACAGGGACTGCGTCCATCAGGTGGGTTCGACCGCTCTTAACGATGTCGTGGAACTCAGTTGCCTTTGCAGCAAATGAGGCCTCCAGCTTCTCAAGGGCTGGGAGCAGGTCATTTGTTGCCTCGTCAAGCGCAGCCAAGTGCACTGCTGACGGGAACACGTCATTGCTGGACTGGCCCATGTTGACGTGGTCATTCGGGTGGGCTCCGTCGCCAGCGAGGTTCGCGATCACCTCGTTGGAGTTCATGTTTGACGAAGTTCCCGAACCAGTCTGGAAAATGTCAATCGGGAATTGGTCGTCGTGATCGCCACGGCCGACTGCGTCGCCGCCTTCAGCGATGCGCGAAGCGAGGTCTGCATCAAGCAGGCCGAGGTCTGCATTTACGCGTGCTGCAGCGGCCTTGATCTTGCCGAGCCAGCGAACGAGCGGAACGGGGATCGTCTCGCCTGAAACTGGGAAGTTGCCAATTGCCTTGTCTGTTTCGCCACCCCAGAGGTGGTCTGTCTCGTTTGCCATCTGTGTAGCTCCTGTCGGTTGGGCGATTGAGGGAGTAAGCGAACGCTAGCGCGCCACCACTTCTACGGGCATCCAGCCGTGATTGGGTCAGCGCAGAAACGCTGCGATCTCGCGAGCGAGGCCTTCGGCATCGTCGTAGGCCGGCAGGTAGCCGGTTCGCTCGAGAATCCGAAGTTGAGCGTCTGGCAGAAGGTCGAGGGCTTGCTTGGCGACATCAATTGGATTGACGGGGTCCTCATCAGCCCAGAGCAACAGGACCGGGCAGGTGACATTGGCGTAGAGCCCCATCACGGTTCGGTCAGTCCTTGTTGGCCAGTGCTTCGCGAACTTTGCCCAGGCTCGCGATCGCCTTGGATCGCCAACATCGGCAAAGGCATGGCGCACTAGATCTTCAACCTCAGAGTTCCCAGTTGCGGTGAGGCGCTTTGAAATCGCTGGCACTGCGCTCGCTCTGGCAGTCCGGCCAAGAATTCGGTCGAGGCCTGGCAGTCCAGCTGCCCGGGATGTGGCGCGCCATACGCCAATGAGCCCCGGGTTTGAAGGTCTCCCATGCAGTCGTGTTGAGCAAAGCACCAACTTCGACGGTTGAAGTCCGCCAGAGGCGACTGCCCGCAGTGCCAAGTCGCCGCCAAGCCCATGCCCGCCGACTGCCACACGAGGCCCGCCTACTTCCGCACAGAAGTTCGCTGTAAGAGTTGTCATCCAGGTTGGGTCGTATGGGTAATCCGGGGAGTCCTCGCTGTCGCCGTGCAACGGAAGGTCAGGCAGGATTACTCGATAGCGGTCACTCAAGAGTGGAACTATCGGCGCCCACTCGCGATGCGACAGGCCGAGCGAATGGAGAAGGACAAGCGGCTGCCCAGTTCCCTCCTCGCGGTATGCAACGCGGGCGCCGTCAGAGTGGTGATGGAGGCGAAGCTTCATTCCTTGCGATCGTCTCACTATCTCACGCTCTGCGCGGATGCTGGCGGCTATTTAGACTCCCAAGCCAATGGCCAAGCGCCCCTACACGCCACTACCCAACAAGTTCCAACCAGCAGAGCTCGAAAGCAGCGTCCTCGAGCGCTGGCGTGAACTCGATGTATTTGAGCGCAGCCTCGCCGACCGTAAGGGAGCCGAGCCATGGGTCTTCTACGAAGGTCCGCCGACTGCAAACGGAATGCCCGGCACCCACCATGTGCTCGCACGAGTCTTCAAGGACGTATTCCCTCGGTTCCAAACCATGCGTGGGCGCAGGGTGGAGCGCAAGGGCGGCTGGGACTGCCACGGTCTCCCAGTTGAGCTTGCGGTTGAAGCCGAGCTTGGGTTCACAAGCAAGGACGACATTGAGGAGTT
>CAZZKI010000046.1:0-7915 GCA_964654785.1 uncultured Solirubrobacteraceae bacterium | reverse complement strand
CAAACAGGGTGCGGCCAGAGTTGATCAGGTCAGGGCGCTCAAAGGAGTACTGCTCGTCGATCAGGAAGTACTCCTGCTCCGGGCCGACTGTTGTGTAGACGCGCTGAACATCCTCATCACCAAGCAGGTGAAGAGCCTTGACAGCGCTGTCTGAGAGGGCGCTCATTGAACGAAGAAGAGGGATCTTCGTGTCGAGTGCCTCGCCCTTCCAGCTGACGAAAGCTGTTGGGATGCAAAGCAGTGCGCCACTTGGGCCTTCCAGCACGAACGCTGGTGAGGTTGGGTCCCATGCTGTGTAACCACGCGCTTCGAAGGTTGCGCGAAGGCCACCGGTTGGGAAGCTTGATGCGTCAGGCTCAGCCTGGATCAGTTCCTTGCCTGAGAACTCAGCAAGTGCAGTGCCGTCACCTACTGGGCCGTAGAAGCTGTCGTGTTTCTCAGCGGTTGCGCCGGTAAGAGGCTGGAACCAGTGGGTGTAGTGGGTGCATCCCTTCTCCATTGCCCAGTCCTTCATTGCGTTCGCTACTGCGTCGGCAAGGCTTGGGTCGAGAGCTTCGCCGCGCTCAAGCGTGGCGAGGAGCTTCTTGTGGACGCTCTTAGGAAGGCGCTGCTTGAGAACTGCTGGCGAGAAGACGTTCTCGCCGAATACGTCAGAGCCTGGGGCTGTCAGGTCGGCACGGCCGAGTTCGGTGCCTTCTGGGCTCCACTGAGCTGCTGTGACGTTGAGTGAACGGGATGACATTGCGGGGGACCTCCTGATGGGTTATTGGGGGTACTGATTCTGAATCGGCCCCGGAGGCTAAGCAACTGCGGGTCCGGCCGCATTATCCAAATGTACAAAGTCTTCAAGAACCCCTAATACAAGGGGTAAACGGCGGCTTGGTAACCCTATCGCGCCCACTCAAATGGGGTCGTGAGGCCCGATTTAGCCATTTGGCTGGCGTCAGGCTCAAAAAATTCATCCATTGGGCCAATGACTTCTGGCCTCCAGGGGAACAGGATGCGCAGCAGTTTGTTAGTTGCCCCCAAACCCCCTACCTCTCTGGAGGACCAATGAGAAAGCAGAGAAAGGTCGCAACCATCGCGTTTTGTATGGCGTTGATTGCGTTGCTGGCATTGCCAGCATTGAGCCTGGCTGCCGAGGGCCCAACAATGGCCCACGACGCCAGCGCAGTCCCATCCGACTTCAACGTCGGTAGTTCCGTCAACACCCTTTGGGTGGTGATCGCAGCAACACTCGTCATCTTCATGCAGGCCGGTTTCGCCCTGTTGGAGATCGGCTTCAGCCGCGGCAAGAACGCCGGCACGATCGTCGCGAAGATCCTCACCAACTTCTCGATTGCCGCGTTCATGTGGTGGATCTGCGGATTCGCCCTCGCGTTCGGCAATGGCAAGTACTTCGGGAACTCGAGTGGACTCTTCAGCCAGTCAGGCGGTTGGTTCTTCAACATGCCCGACCTTGCAGCAGGCGTTCCAAGCGGTGGCTTCACTGAAGCCTGGCAGAACACCTTCGGCGTGATGAGCTTCTCATCCGCGAGCGTTCCGTCCAAGTTCCTGTTCCAGTTCTCGTTCTGCGCAGTGTCGCTGGCGATTGTTTGGGGCACCACGCTTGAGCGCATCAAGTTCGGCGCTTACGTCCTCTACGCGATTGTCTTCGCCGGAGTCATTTACCCCGTTGGGGCCCACTGGGTGTTCGGTGGTGGCTTCCTTCAGGAAGGCGCATTCGGCCTGCCAAGCGTGCAGGACTTCGCTGGTTCAACCGCTGTCCACCTGATCGGCGCATCCGGCGCACTTGCAGCCCTGCTGCTGCTTGGGCCGAGGCGCGGTAAGTACGGCAGTGACGGCAAGCCACGCGCCATCCCAGGGCACAACATGCCCCTGTTTGGCCTTGGCGTGATCATCCTGCTGATCGGCTGGGTCGGCTTCAACGGCGGCTCAACGCTGATGGCAATTGACGGCCGCTTCCCAGAGGTCGTAATGATCACAATGTTCGCTGCAGCGGCCGGCACCCTTGCCGCGCTGATCGTCGCGAAGCTCAAGACGGGCAAGATTGACATTGGCATGGCCGGTAACGGCATGATCGCCGCGCTCGTCGGAATCACCGCTGGTTCTGGCTATGTCGCCCTTTGGGCAGCGCCGATCATCGGCGGTGTTGCAGGTGTGATCGTTGTCCTTGGCGTCTACGCCATTGACAAGAAGATCGACGACCCTGTCGGCGCCCTGTCAGCCCACGGTCTCGCTGGCATCTGGGGAACCCTTGCTTGCGGTCTCTTCACAGTTCCAGCGTTGGCCAAGTACAACGCATGGGGTGAAGGTGGCCTTGTCTACACAGGCAAGTTCAACCAGCTTGCTGCCCAGGCAGTAACAGTGGCGATCGCCTTCGCGTTCGTGTTCACCATGTCATTCGTCACCTTCTGGGTGATCAAGAAGACGTACGGCCTCCGGGTAACCCCAGAGGAAGAGAACGCTGGTCTCGACATCAGCGAGCACGGCATGTACGGCTACCCCGAGCAATTCATTCCGGCGGCTGAGCTGTCCGGTTATGGAGCAATCCCGGCCCTGGAGCGCTTCGGCACGGGCCCAGTTTCCGACCCGGAGGTCACCACATCATGAAAATGGTCGTCGCATACATTCGACACGAGGCCTTCGAGCCAATTCGTGAAGAACTCCTACAGAAGGGCTTTCCTTCACTCAGCATCAGCGAGGTGAAGGGCAGCGGCAGGCAGAAGGGAATTACCGAGCACTATCGCGGTGCGACGGTAACCAACTACCTGCGGCCCAAGATCAAGGTTGAGTGCACAGTCGCGGACGGTGACGTGCAGACGATCGTTGACACGATCCTCGCGCACGCCCGCACCGGCAACGTGGGGGACGGAAAGATCTTCGTCCTCCCAGTGGAGCAGAGCTACCGGATTCGCACTGGCGAGTCCGGCGAGGGAACGCTCCAAACGCACGAAGGAGAGGAAGGCTAGAACGCCTCTCCGGATGAAAACGGCCAAAGGCCGGGGGGTAGAGCAGTAATCGGGGTGGCGGAGCCGGGGGGCCTCGCCACCCCACCTCCCAGACAGGTATTGGCCCGGATCTCCCGAAAACCTAAGAAGATTTCGGGCTTCCCTCCCCAGGATTGCCGGAAACAGTGGCATCGCCTTGAAATTCAGGGCGGTGCCTTCTGTTTAAGGGAGTCCGCTTAAGGGACGGAGGGAACGTCAGCGCCGCCGGAACCGGAGTCGGTGCCGGGGGCTGCGTCAGGTGAAGCGCCACCGCTGTTGGACGGCGGTACGTAGTTCGGGTTCTTACCGAAGTTCTTTGAGACCTTGCCCGTCTTCGGGTCAACCTTGGCGCTTGGTGCCTTTGAGCTGATCACAGTGCTCAAGATGCCAGCGGCCTCGCTGCCGTCCACCAAGACTGCCGTTCCGCCGAGCATTGCCGGGGCGACCTTCCAGTTGATGGTGTGGACACCGCTGACAAGCGGGCGGATCCGCCAGACATAGTGAGCGGTGGCACCTGGCGCGATTGAGCCAAGGCTCCACGAGTTGGCCATTGCAGTCTCACCGTTGATTGGCGGAACGTCGAGGAACCAGATTGACTTGCTGTGCTCAGCAAGGCCAGGCTGGGTGTCAACATTGGAGAAGGCTGGTGCTGCAGTACCGGAAACGCCAGTGGTGAGGGTCACTGTGGCTTGGGGAATCTCGCGATCACCTGTGTTGGTGATGTCAATCACGAGCACAGCTTCCTTGTCAATTCGCTGGAGCTTGGGCCAGCTGGCATTGACTGAGACTTGGTAGGTGCCGGAGCCCTTTGACTGGTTGGCGCCAGTCGTGCCGCCGCCGCAGGCATTTGCCAACAGCGCCGTTGAGGCGACCAGAGTGGTGATTGCGACGCTTCTCCTCACAGCGGCGACACCGTACCACCGCACGTCGGCGCCACCCGCAGCACTGGCCGCACAGTTGCAGGTCAAATTCGTTGCGATTGCGTGGTGACCTGTCACAGACCCCTTCATAAGTTGGGTTTCGATGAAGGCGAAGAGGACAGAGTCAAGTAGACAAGGGAGCGTGACAGCGTGGTATCATGCCACCATGACTAAGAATCTCACGGTTCGACTTGATGATGAACTCGCCGCCGACATGGAAGCAGTTGCTCGTGCCGAGGGGCAGAGCATCAACGAGACCATCAAGCAGGCGCTCCGAGAGTCGATTGACAAGAGACGACAGGATTCTGAGTTCAAAGCACGGCTACGGAGAATCATTGAGGAGGACCGCGAGCTGCTTGAGCGCCTTGCTGAGTGACCGTCCGGTATCTCGACTTGGACGATTACGTCGAGATAGCTACCGCGGTCACGGGGCTCGGCGAGGCGACCATCAGAGAATCGGGCCGCCTTGAGCTGGCCGATTCCGCTCTGAGCGCTCCGAGGGCAGGGTTCGGCGACTCGGAGTTCTTCCCTGACTTCGTCGACAAGGCGGCAGCCCTCGCCGTGCGACTTGCGAAGAACCATCCGTTACCGGACGGCAACAAACGCGCAGCATGGGTTGCCATGAGGATGTTCATCGAAGTGAACGGCTGGCAGCTAGAGCCGAAGCCCAGCGTAGACGAGGCTGAAAATGCTGTCCTGGCGATCGCCTCCGGAGCTTGGGACGAGGCTGCGATGGCTCAGTGGTTGCGCAGCTACATTCAGCCGCCGCTCGACTGATGCGAGTTCTCCCTAGACGCTCGCGCGCCAGAGTTCGTTGACCCCGTGTTCAACCAGAACTGACGGGGGAAGGAGTTAGACGCGCCATCATGAATGGTGGGAGTGCAGGGATTCGCGAATTAGGCCCTGCTGGCGTAGAGTTAACAATCCCCAACCGCCCATCCCGGGTGCGGTTTGGGAACCCAGGGAGATAGAAGACGGTGGCAAGCGTAGGCCAACGGGCGATAATGCCCGCAAAGAACCTGCTTGAAGAGGCAGGGGACATGGTGATCCTCACAGGCAAGACGCTGCTCAGTGCCGTCAAGCCGCCATACCCTTACGGCGGCGAGTTTGTCTCCCAATTCCTCTTCGCCCTGAAACTCTGCTGGTTCCCGCTGCTTATCTCCACCGTTGCCTTCGGCTACGGCGCGCCGGGCCTCCAAGCCGCCAACTTCCTAGTGCTCTTCGGGGCGCTTGACCGCCTTGGCGGTTTCTTCGTTCTTGCGTCAATTCGCGAATTCGCGCCGTTCGTGACGGCCATTGTGCTTGCCGGAGTCGCAGGCACCGCCATCACGGCTGACCTCGGCGCACGCAAGATCAGGGAAGAACTCGACGCCCTTCAAGTTCTCGGAGTGGACCCGATCAAGAACCTTGTGGTCCCACGGTTCCTCGCGCTGATGCTTGTTACCGGCCTGTTTGACGTCTACGCCCTGCTGTTCGGCATCTTCGGCGGCATTGTTGCGACGCTCGTAAACGGCGCTCCCCTGGGGCCGTTCTGGGCGACGTTCTTCACCAATGCTTCGACCGTTGACCTTTGGGGATCAGTCCTCAAGTGCACCTTGTATGGCGCGATCATCGCGATCGTCTGTTGTTACAAGGGAATGACGGCATCCGGCGGCGCTGAAGGCGTGGGCCGCGCCGTGAACCAAGCCGTTGTTATTGCCTTCCTTGGCATTTTCGCTTTCAACTACGTCTTCACGCAGACGCTCCTCGCAACCCACCCAGAGATCCAGGTGATCCGATGAGCGCAATTTCCACAAAGGGCGTAGGCAGCTTGGAATCAGCCGGCATCCTGATGCGCTTCTGCGGACGCATCATGGGCGAGGTCTACACGCTCAAGGTTTTCAAGTACTTCGGTGAGGCGCTGAGGCAGGCCGGGATCCTGATCCTCAGCTCAACGATCGTTATTTGGTCGTTGACATTCATCATCGGACTGCAGTGCGGAATCGAGGGCGCGTACTTCAACCGATCGGTCGGATCGCCAGCATACGCGGGCGTTTTCGCTGCTTGGTGTGACCTTCGCGAGCTCGTTCCTTACTCATTCGGCTACATGATGGCTGCCAAGGTTGGCACCGGAATCGTGGCTGAGTTGGGCTCGATGAGGATCAGCGACGAGATAGACGCTCTTGAAGTTATGGGCGTGCCGTCAATGACATTCCTTTGCTCGACCAAGCTGCTTGCCGCTTGGATGGTGCTCCCGTTCGTTTACCTCAGCGGTGTTGGCGCAGGCTTCCTCGCCTCATACCTCGCAGTTGTCCAGCAGATCGGGGAGGTGAGCTCGGGCGGATACCAGTTGATCTTCTGGATGTTCCAGAACCCTCCTGACTTGATCTACAGCGTCATTAAGGGCATGACTATGGCTACGGCCATCGTGCTCGTTGGCTGTTACTACGGCTACAACGCCAGCGGGGGGCCCGTCGGCGTAGGTACCGCTACGGCGAAATCCATGGTCTTGAACATCGTGCTTGTGCACATCATCGGCATGCTCGGAACGCAGCTCTTCTGGGGTGCCAATCCAAACGCTCCGATAGGCGGTTAGACATAGATGCCAATTGAAGAACCGAACACTCAGCCACCTGTAGACGACTACCAGTGGCACACCGGTCGCACGACTGAGGTGGAGAACCCGGCGATTGAGTTCGTTGGCGTTAAGAAGGCCTTCGGCTCAAACAAGGTTCTCAACGGCCTTGACATGGCGCTGCCAGACGACCAGATCAGCATGATCTTGGGCCCGTCAGGTACCGGTAAATCAGTCTGCATCAAGCACATCGTGGGCCTGCTTTACCCCGATGACGGTGACGTTCTCGTCCACGGCGAGTCGGTGCCGATGATGGGCGACGACGAGCTCTACGCCATGCGCCAGCGCTGCGGACTGCTGTTCCAGGACGGCGCTCTGTTCGGCTCAATGAACCTCTATGACAACGTCGCTTTCCCTCTCCGGCAGCACACTGAAAAGAGTGAAGAGGAGATCGCTGAGATCGTGAACCAGCGGTTGAGGGAGGTCGGACTTGGTAATAGCAATGAGAAGATGCCAAACGAACTCTCAGGCGGCATGCGTAAAAGGGCAGGTTTCGCTCGAGCCCTAGTGCTTGACCCTGACATCGTGATGTTCGACGAGCCGGACTCAGGCCTCGACCCAGTTCGTACCGCTCTGCTCTGTGAATTGATCCAAGAGATCCACGCCGAGAACGGTGGCGCCTACGTCGTCATTACCCACGACATCGCTTCGGCACGACGTGTGGCCGAGTACATCGCCGTGCTTTGGAAGGGCCAGATCGTTGAGTCCGGTGCTGCAACCGACCTGTTCGAATCCGACAACCCATTCGTCCGCCAGTTCCTGTCAGGCGAATCACAGGGTCCGCTGGGGATGGAGTAAGTCATGACGCTCGCCCGAGGAGCAGCTGTTGGTGCGCTCATCGCGGCGGTAGTCGTGCTCGGCTTCGTACTCCTCGGAGGAGGCAGCGGCCACCAGTACCACGTGCTTTTCCAGACGGCGGGCCAGCTCGTCAAAGGAGACCAAGTCCAAGTTGGCGGCCATGGGGTCGGAACGATTGACGCAATCAGCCTCACGAAGGACAACCAAGCTCAGGTTGACATCACAGTTGAGGACTCCTTCGCTCCTCTCCATGAGGGCACCAAGGCAGTAGTCCGCCTCACATCCCTCTCTGGCGTTGCCAACCGCTACATCGAGCTGACCCTCGGGCCAAACAACAACCCGACGATTCCGGACAACGGCACGATCAAGCAGGACCAGACCACTTCGGTAGTGGACTTGGACCAACTCTTCGACACCCTTGATGCCCCAACCCGCAAGGGTCTCTCGGGCTTCATCAAGGGCAATGGTGCATGGCTTAAGGGCAAGGAAGTCCAGGCCAACCTGTCCGCGTACTACTTCAACCCGGCGCTCTCCACCAGCACTGACATGTTCTCCCAACTTGGTGGGGACCAGCAGGCACTGGCCGGGGCTGT
>CAZZKI010000045.1:0-7963 GCA_964654785.1 uncultured Solirubrobacteraceae bacterium | reverse complement strand
GATCACGCCCGAATTGCGGAGTGGCGGATGGAGCAGAGCGAGGCCCGCGGCGCAGCGGAACGTGCGCCGGAGGGCGGCCAAACGCAATAGCGGCTAGCATTGTCGTTCCGCGCAGTGGAATTTCCTAAGCCCGGAACCTCACAGCCATGAGTTCAGTTATCGAAAAGCTCGAACGCGCTCAACTTCAGCGCCTCCCAGACATCAAGTCTGGTGACCGCGTGCGTGTCCATGTGCAGGTCATCGAAGGCAGCCGCCGGCGCACCCAGGTTTTCGAAGGCGTTGTCATTTCCCGTTCCGGCCACGGAGTGCGCGAGACCATCACCGTTCGTAAACAGTCCTTCGGCGTGGGCGTTGAGCGTGTGTTCCCGCTTCACTCGCCGAAGATTGAGCAGATCGAAGTCGCTGGTCGTGGTGACGTACGCCGAGCAAAGCTTTACTACCTCCGTGACCGCGTAGGCCGTCGTGCCCGCGTTCGCGAGCGCACCGATCTCGCTCCTGAGGAAGCTATCCAGCGCGAGCTTCTCGAAGGCCCACCACAGGCTGAAGAGGGAGCAATGCCTGAGGATTCAGAAGTCACTGAAGCAACTGAGGCAACAGAGGTTGATGCAGTTGAAGCTGACGCCCCCGCAGCTGAAGAAGCCAGCTCAGATGAGCCGGTTGCTGAGGAAGCTCCTGCTGAGGAGCCCGCTGCCGAGGAGGCTCCTGCAGAGGAGACCCCTGCTGAGGAGCCTGCCGCCGAGGAGGCTCCCGCTGAAGAGGCAGCCGCCGACGAGGGCGGTGCCGGCGAGGAAGCCGCTGAGGCTCCCGCCGACGAGCCGCAGGACGCTTGAGAATCAAGCGAGACTCGACGGCCGGCTCGATCATCGAGCTGATCGTTGTTGTCGGCGCAGCCATAGGCGTTGCCTTTCTCGTCCAGCAGTTCCTTGTAAAGCCTTACCGGATTCCATCCGGCTCGATGCTGCCTACCCTGAACATCGGTCAGCGGGTACTCGTCAACCGAGTGGGAGAGAACTTTGGGGACCCTGCCGTCGGCGACATCTTGGTCTTCCATCCGCCTCAGGGAGCCGATACGGCTCAGTGCGGAAATGTAGGCCAAGGGCCCAACTATCCGGGCAGTCCGCGCAGTCACTTCCCCTGTGACAAGCCAACGCCTCAGCAGTCCAGCCAGACCTTCATCAAGCGAGTGGTTGCCGGTCCGGGTGACACTCTCGCAGTCCAAGGCGGATACGCCATAGTCAACGGCAAACTGCAGGAAGCCAACTACATCCGCGCGTGCGGTGGCGGCTCAACCTGCGACTTGGGCCCGATCAAGATTCCGGCCGGTCACTGGTTCATGATGGGCGACAACCGTGGGGACTCAATGGACAGCCGATACTGGGGCCCAATCCCCAAGTCCTGGGTCATCGGTCAAGCCTTCGCCACGTACTGGCCGCCGAACAGGATCGGGCTCCTCTAGAAAGAAGGCCGCGGCTAAGAAAGCAGCCGCGCTTTTTTCGTTTGATCGTTCGCTGGGCAACGACTGGGTCGTTGGAGCCGACGAGGCAGGTCGTGGCTGTCTAGCCGGACCGCTTGTGGCTGCCGCGGTTGCCTTCGACCAGTCACGCCTTTCGCTCGATGATTTGCGACGGCTTGAGGACCTTGACGACTCAAAGAAGCGCAAAGGCGAGCGCAGGGCCGCACTTTTTGAGGCGATTCAGCAGACGGCCGCGATAGTCACCATCTCGATCAAACCGGCTCAGGTAATCGACAGAGATGGGCTGCATGTCAGCAACAAGGCTGCTCTTGCGGATGCAGCTAGCCGTGCTGGCCGGCCCGGGGCTATTCACCTTACGGATGGCTTCGAGGTGGACCTGCCGTGGGGTAAGTCGGAAAAGCTTGTGAAGGGTGACTCTCGAAGTGCTGCGATTGCTGCGGCATCGATCATCGCCAAGGAGGCTCGTGACCGCTGGATGCTCAAGGTCTCAGAGCGTTACCCGGGCTATGGCTTCGACGTGCATGTCGGCTACGCGACTGCCGAGCATCGTGACGCGATCATGCGTTTGGGGCCATGTGATCTTCACCGACGGTCGTTTAACTCCAGTGCGTTTTCTGCCGCTGCTTGACTTCTAGAGTGCTGCCTCGAGGCAGACGAGGTCGATCAGCTCAAGCTTGCGGCTGAGCCTTATTCCGATGGCGTCAATTCTCACTTCTGGCGTGATCTGACTTTTCGTTCTTGTCGCCAGCCACCACGCCGTCATCCTGCGGACTTGTCGGCGCTTGGCTGGTCCGATCGACTCAAGGGGGTGCGCGGCTCCATAACGCTCGACGATTGTGCGCACTTCGCAGATTGCTGTTAGATCTCCCTTTCTCACAATGAGGTCGATCTCGCCGTGTCTCGTGCGAGCGTTACGGGCAACCAAAGTGAATCCTGCGCATCTGTAGTGGTCAAGCGCAAGGTCTTCTCCTATTCGGCCGACTGTTCCTCGATCCATACAAGGGGGAGGGGATCAATGGCTTGAGTTCGCCCCGGTGCACGTAAGGCTGGTTATCACTCCACTCCTTTTTCGGAGTGTTGAGGCAAATGAATGTTGTCCTGTGACACGGCTCCGTCTGGAATGTGCCTGTGCTTGCCAAAGTCATCGCATTCACCCTTGAGGGATTCCAACCGCGCCCAGTCTCAGTCGAGGTGGATATCCGCTCAGGTCTTCCCGGGTTCCAGATAGTGGGCTTGGGAGACACTGCTGTCCGCGAATCTCGCGAGAGGGTCAGAGCGGCAATTCAGAACAGCGGCTTTGAGTTCCCCATGCGTCGGATTGTCGCCAACCTTGCCCCGGCGAGCCTTAAGAAGACGGGGCCCGGCTTTGATGCCGCTTTGGCTGTGGCAATTCTGGCAGCCAGTGAGCAGGTCCCACTTTTATCTCTTGACGGCACCGCAGTCTTCGGGGAGCTGTCCCTGAGTGGTGACCTCAGGGTCTGCGCTGGGTCCCTGCCGGCGGCTGAGGGTGCCAAGTCATTGGGACTTGATCGACTTCTCCTACCGGAGGGTTGTGCGACGGAAGCGTCGCTTGCGTCCTGTGTTCAACTTGTGAAGGTTCGGGATCTCCGAGAGGTGGGGTCTGTCCTGCATGGAACAAAGGAAGCGAGGATCGCTGCTCCTCGTTCGATCACGGCAGCGCGACCAACCGCTCCTGACCTTTCAGACGTGCTCGGTCAGAGCACAGCGGTGGAGGCGCTGGTTATCGCTGCTGCTGGAGGCCACAACCTTCTGCTTGAGGGTCCGCCTGGAACGGGTAAGACGATGCTGGCTCGAAGGCTGCCTGGGCTTCTTCCTCCTCTAACCGAGACCGAACTTCTCGAGGTTGCTCGGATTCAGTCCGTCACTGGACTCTTTGATTGCTCGGCCGGCTCGGTCTTGCGTCCGTTTCGCGCTCCGCATCACAGCGTTTCCTCTGCCGGACTACTCGGTGGTGGCTCAGCTCCGACCCCGGGCGAGGTGACCCTTGCTCACCACGGCGTGCTTTTCTTGGACGAGTTTCCGGAGTTTCGAAGAGATTCGATCGAGTCGCTTCGTCAGCCCTTGGAGGAGGGCTATGTTTCGATCGTTCGCGCCGGAGGCAGGCTGGTTTTCCCCGCACGATTCCAGCTGGTCGCTGCCGCCAACCCTTGTCCGTGCGGCTACAAAGCCGAAGCAGGACGATGCGAGTGCAGTCCTCTGGCACTTGACCGCTACCGCCAGAAGATGTCGGGGCCAATACTTGATCGAATCGACATCTGCGCCACCGTCACACGGCCCCCTGTAGACGAGATTATGGAGGAGGGTAAGCGTCTGCCAGCGGGGATGTCTACAGAGCAGGGGCTGAGGAGGGTCGCTCAGGCACGCCAGTCCCAGCTGGCTCGGTGGGGGCCGGAGTGTCTCAACAGAGATGCGACGGGTAAGCAACTAAACACGGAGTCAGTGACTTCGCCAGACGCTATGGCAGTTCTCGGTGAAGCCTATTCACGGCTTAAGCTCTCACCGCGCAGTCGCCTGCGAGTGCTTAGAACCGCAAGGACCATCGGCGACCTTGCTGGTGAACAGGCGACCTCTGAGGAATCAATGTTGGCGGCCCTCTCCTTCAGGCGTAGAGGTGCCCAGCAATGACTGGACCCTGTATGGACTGTGCTCGCAACAGCCACGCCCTCGCGCTCGTCGGCGGGCATCTGGAAGCGATGAAGGCGGGCTGGCGCCCGAAGTCGGTTCTGTCGCTTGAATCCGAGGCGTTGTTGGATTCTGTCGGTGGTGCCAAGCGAGACCAGCTCCATGAGCGCCTTGATCAGATGATGGGCAGTTGGTCGGCCAATGAAGGTGATGGAATAAGGGCCGCATGCAGCCATCAGGGTGACTTCGCGCTCCCGAGCGTATTGCTTGACGACCCGGAGGCTCCTTGGGTTATCTGGGCTCAGGGTGACGTCGAGCTCCTCAAGGTTGGCAAGGCCTCGCAGCCGCGGCTCCCAAGTGCTGGAATCGTCGGCGCCCGCCGAGCAGACGCCTATGGCGTGGGAGTAGCGCGAGACCTTGGTCGGCGAGTTGCTTCGGAAGGTGCAACGGTGGTCAGTGGCCTCGCTTTCGGTATTGACGGAGCAGCACATCGCGGTGCGCTGGATGTAGCTGGCGGTAAGACGATCGCGGTTGTCGGCGGCGGAGTTGATGTTGTTTACCCGAAGGCCCACAGCAGTCTGCATGAGCAGATCGCTCAAAGGGGAGTGGTAATCAGCGAGATGCCCCCAGGGAGTCAATTGTGGAAATGGTCGTTTCCTGCAAGAAATCGGCTGATTGCTGCTCTGTCAGACATCGTCGTCGTGGTCCAAGGAGCGAGACGCTCCGGGTCGCTCCACACTGCCGAAGCTGCGCTGATGAGGGGAACGCAGGTCGGCGCTGTACCTGGGCGGATCGACGCCCCGATTAGTGAGGGAACCAATCAACTACTGGCCGAGGGAGCCCTTCCGATCGTGTCGGCGGACGCACTAGTCGCTGCGCTTGGGATTAGACCCTCTCGGAATTCACTGGAACTGGCTGATGACCTCAGGGCGGCAGTGATCGCGATTGGCGAGCGCAAGCTTGACAATTACCTCGCAGAGGTTGGTGCCAAGGCTGGTGCGGCGGCCCTTGCTCGACTGGAGTTGATGGGATTGGTTGAGTCGTCAACGGACGGTGGCTGGCGGGTAATCGGCTAATTCGCGGTCGCGCTAGGCTCACTTCCCATGACAACACCACTTGATCCCAAGCATCGGTCCCGAGTCCTTACCGAAGGTCCAGAACGCGCGCCGGCCCGCGCCTACTTGAAGGGCATCGGTTTCGACGACGAGGCTCTCTCCAAGCCGATTATTGGTGTCGCTTCGACGTGGATCGAGACAATGCCTTGTAACTTCCACCTCCGCGCTCTGGCTGCGAAGGTCAAAGAGGGGATTCGTGCGGCAGGTGGCACGCCAATGGAATTGAACACGGTTGCAATTTCCGACGGCATCACTATGGGAACCGAGGGGATGCGGACCAGTCTTGTATCCCGTGAGGTAATCGCTGATTCCATCGAGCTGGTGGCGCGCGGCCATATGTTCGACGGCATCGTCGCACTCTCCGGATGCGACAAGACGATTCCGGGCACCGTCATGGCACTCGCCCGTGTGGACGTACCCTCAGTAATGCTCTATGGAGGCTCAATCCCTCCGGGCACCTTCCAAGGGCGCGACGTCACGATTCAGGATGTCTTTGAGGCAGTTGGTACTCACGCGGCGGGCAACATGACCGACGAAGAGTTGGCAGAGCTTGAGGCGGCAGCATCTCCGGGAGCCGGAGCCTGCGGGGGGCAGTTCACGGCTAACACGATGGCCATGGCGTTTGAGGTCATGGGGATCAGCCCAATTGCATCCGCGATGGTTCCAGCGCAAGAGCCGTCAAAGGCTGAGGTCGCATATGAGTCAGGCCGACTGGTGATGGATGTACTCGCGCGTGGTCAACGTCCAAGCGACATCATCACCAAGGAGAGCATTGAGAACGCAATCGCTGCAATCGCGATGAGCGGCGGCTCAACCAACGGTGTACTCCATCTCCTCGCTCTCGCTCGCGAGACCGGAGTAGAGATTGACATTGACGACTTTGACCGGATCAGTGACAGCACCCCGCTGCTTTGCGACCTGAAGCCCGGGGGTAACTACGTGGCCGTCGACCTCTTCAAGGCCGGCGGGGTACCGGTTGTCCTGTCACGGATGAAGGAGGCCGGGATTCTCAACGAGGACCAGCCGACCGTCACCGGGGGCACCGTCGGCGAGCACGCGGCTCAGGCTGTCGAGACGGAAGGCCAGAAGGTTGTTAGACCCCTAGACGATCCACTGAAGACCACAGGTGGTCTTGCCATCCTCCGCGGGAATCTCGCTCCGGAGGGTTGCGTCGTGAAGCTTTCCGGTCACGAGCGCCGCCATCACGTCGGCCCGGCCCGAGTATTTGAGGGCGAGGAGGAAGCAATGGCTGCAGTTGAGAAGGGTGGGATCATCCAAGCCGGGGATGTAGTCGTGATTCGAAACGAAGGGCCAGCTGGCGGGCCAGGGATGCGGGAGATGCTTGCCGTTACAGCTGCGATCGTTGGCGCTGGCCTGGGTGACAGCGTCGCTCTGCTCACTGATGGCAGGTTCTCTGGTGCGACGCACGGATTCATGGCAGGTCATGTGGCCCCGGAAGCCGCCCGAGGCGGTCCTATCGCGGCAGTCCAGGACGGCGACCAGATCACGATTGACGTGGACAATCGCCGGCTGGACGTGGTCCTTGACGACGAGACAATCGCCGAGCGAGTTGCCTCCTATGTTGCCCCGACGCGTGACAACCTGCCGGTCGTGCTGAAGAAGTACGCCGCCCAAGTCAGAAGCGCGTCCGCTGGCGCAGTCACACACTGAGCAACTCGGGGGCTGAGTCGGTGCGAATCGGAATTGACATTGACTCGACCCTGCATCAGTACTGGGACATTTTTGCTGAGGTCGCGCATAACCGTTTTGGTATCCACCTTCCCTACGAAGGGCAGCGCGACTGGGTTATCTCGTCGCTCAAGCCGGAGCAGCTTCAAGCTGTGATCGCGGAGACCCATAGCGAGGCGAACGTTCTGCGCGCAGAGCCCTACCCGGGCGCTGTCGAGACTGTCACCGAGTGGGTGGAGCAAGGACATTGGGTTCACATCACTAGCCATCGCTCGAACGATGCTCGAGAGTCCACAACCGAGTGGCTCACGAAGATTGGCCTTCCGTTCGATGATTTGCACTGTTCGTTCGACAAGGTTCCGAGGTGCGTTGAACTGGATGTCGAGCTGCTGATTGACGACTCTCCGGTGAACATCGTCCGTGCTCTTGAGCACGGGATCAAGGTCGCCACTTTGATCCACCCGTGGAACGAAGAGGTTCTCGCAACAGAGGATGTTGTTGCGGCCGATGACTGGGCAGGGCTTCGCGCGGCACTAGAGCCAATTCTCAACTCCTGACGGCCCCCTTTCCAGTGAAGGAATACGCGACTTTCGCGCGTACTCTGGATATGTGGGAAGAGCAGCAAAGATCCTTATTGGCGTGCTCGTTGGCAGTCTTGTGATTGTTGGTGCAGCCTTCGCGTGGGATGCGACCCAAGCAGACAAGGTCGCGAAGGGTGTCAGCGTGTCCGGGGTGGACATCGGTGGCCTTGATCGGGCCGCGGCCGAGAAGAAGCTCAATTCAACGCTCGGCCCCCGACTTACCCACAAAGTCGTCGTTGAGGCCGGCGGAAAGCGTTTCTACATCAGCCCTTCCAGAGCCGGCGTCCGCTACGACTTCCCAGCTGCGGTCGATTCGGCAATAGAGGCCGGGCGGCGGGCCTGGATCGGTCAGCGAATTTGGACATCAGTCTCAAACTCAGGAACCAGCAAAGATGTTCCGGCCACCGTCTCCGTGTCGAAGCCACAGGTTGATGCCTTCGCCAAGAGGGTGGCCGCCAAGG
>CAZZKI010000044.1:0-8017 GCA_964654785.1 uncultured Solirubrobacteraceae bacterium | reverse complement strand
GAAACGCTCCTTCAGGTTCCGCCCGAGGTGACTGTCCACACATCGTCGCCGGCGGTCGATCTTCTCTACGCGTTGTACTTCTATCTGGCCTAATCCCCACAATCAGTCCAAGCATGGGTACAGGAATTGATTTCTCCGCAGCTGAGGCTGCGTTCGCTGCCAGCAAAGACGGCACGGTTGGAATAGAAGAGGAGTTCGCGATTGTTGACCCTGAGTCGCTCGATCTTGTCCCTCACTTTGAGCAGATGCGAGACGTTGCGATGCTTGACCCCAACTTGGCTCTTTCAGTTGCCGGCGAACTGATTCGGTCGGAGATAGAGATTCGATCCGGGCGTGGTGAAGACATCCATGACGCTCAAACACTTCAGCGTGGCTTTCGATCCCAGTTATTTGGAATTGCCAAGAGTCAACGGCTAGCTCTTGCTGCCACAGGCACCCACCCTTGGGCCGACTACCGCGAGCAGGCCATCATTGACACAGACCACTATCGAAGGGTTGAGGACGATCTTCGCTGGGTCGCATGGCGTAACAACACATTCAGCCTGCACGTTCACGTAGGCGTTAATGACGCCGACCGCGCAGTTCGGGTCTGCGACAGGCTCCGATCTGTACTTCCTATGTTGCTGGCGATTTCGAGCAGTTCGCCGTTCCTTGAAGGCAGGGACAGTGGGCTTCATTCCGTCCGCAGCCAAATCTTCACCAAGAGCTTCCCGCGCTGTGGCATCCCAGACCACTACGGGAGTTGGACTGCCTTTGAGAGCTACCTCAAGGATCTTCTTGCCGTGAACTCGATTGTCGAGTACACGCAGGTTTGGTGGTCTGTTAGGCCCCATCTTGCCTATGGGACCGTCGAGGTCCGTATTTGCGATGCCCAGCCGACCGGTGACGAAAGTGATGCTTTGGCCCAGCTGATCACAGCGTGCGTTCTCCAGGCTGCACGCGACGAGGACGACGGAAGGCCCGTACTGGCGCCTTCCCGTGCGCTTGTTGAAGAAAACTTTTGGAGGGCGATTCGTTATGGAACCGAGGGTCGCCTGATCGACTTCGATCGAATGGAGGAGTTCGACTCCGCCGGCACTCTTGATCGCCTCCTAGCTTGGACGGAACCGGTGCGGGGGGAGGTTGGTATTTCTCCTAGTTTCCCAGCCAGAAATGGAACCCAGCGCCAACGCGCCGCGCTCGCGGCCGGGCAGACAATCCGAGAGGTCTATGGTGATCTTCTTAACGAAACCAGTTCCACATATGCCCCTGAGGAGGCAACACGATGACTGAAGAGACCGGTTCTACCGAGGATGCCGGAGCCGTCGGACCAGAAGGCCAGCCTTCTGAGGAGGAGATTCGAGCAGCGCTAGAAGCTGAGATGGCCAGAGTTCATGTTGGTGATCTTGTCCTGCAGAGCGTGGTATCCCTCGTCAACCTGGCTGCCCGGCGGACGGGAACAGCCCCTGGTCTTGAACCGGAACGGGACCTTGAGCAGGTCCAGATCGCGATTGAGGCAGTTCGTGCACTCCTGCCATCAGTTGAAGCGGTCGCGCCTGAGCAGGCGCCTGCTGTCCGGGACGCGCTATCACAGCTGCAGCTTGCCTATGTGTCTGCCGGCGGTACCGAGGCTGGGCAGCCTGACGCAGAGCCAGCGGCTACAGAGGCAGATGCACCCCCGAGCCGAATTTGGACTCCCCCAGGCGTCTAATCGGTTGACACCGTGTGGGCAGGATTCGCGAGTCCGACACGGTAAGTATGCTTTGCGCCGCGCGTCTTGCGTTGTTTGCGGCGTGCCTTCAAGCCATTAGGCATTAACAAAACCCCTTCCAACACCCCCGGAGGACCCTTTGAGCCAGTTCCTGAACGACTATGGAGTGATTATTGCCCTTGTTTGCGCAGCGGCAGCAATCGTCTATGGCGTAGTCACATCCCAGTCGCTACTCCGCCTTTCACCAGGCAACGACAAGATGCGCGAGATCAGCGCAGCAGTTCAGGAGGGCGCGACTGCGTACCTGAACCGCCAATACACGACGATCGCAGTGGTCGGCGTGGTTCTCTTCGTCGCCCTGATCTTTATTCAGGACATGTACGTGGCCGTTGGCTTCCTCGTGGGTGGTGTTTGCTCAGCAGCTGCTGGCTACATCGGCATGAATGTGTCGGTCCGCGCAAATGCCCGAGTTGCTGAGGCTGCTCGCGGCGGCGTTGGCAAGGCGCTTGATGTTGCCTTCCGCGGCGGTGCGGTCACCGGCATGCTCGTTGTAGGCCTTGCCCTCATCGGCGTTGCTGCTTACTACGGGATCCTGACCAAGTTCTTTGATCAGAGCTCGAAGGAGGCCATTGATGCGCTCGTCGGTCTTGGCTTCGGTGGTTCTCTTATTTCCGTCTTCGCCCGTCTTGGCGGCGGCATCTTCACCAAGGGTGCCGATGTCGGTGCTGATCTCGTCGGCAAGATTGAGGCTGGTATTCCAGAGGACGACCCTCGTAACCCAGCAGTTATCGCTGACAACGTGGGCGATAACGTCGGCGACTGCGCCGGCATGGCAGCAGACCTTTTCGAGACCTACGCAGTTACTGCCGTAGCAGTCATGCTCCTCGGCGTTCTCACCTTCAACGAGAACGTTGACAGCACAGTTGCGATCTACCCACTGCTTCTCGGTGGAGTTTCCATCATCGCTTCAATCATCGGCACTTTCGCTGTCAAGTCAGCGGAGGGCAAGGTTGAGCGCGCTCTTTACCAGGGTCTGGTCGTGTCCGGCATCATTGCCGCCATCGCCTTCCTGCCTGTGACGTACTACATGCTCAATGGTGTCGATCTCAGCGCTACTGACAGCCACACGCTCATCAGGAGCGCGGGCCCAGGTTGGCTTGATCTCTACTTCTGCGCACTTATTGGTCTTGGTGTCACCGCAGCACTGTTCGTGATCACCGACTACTACACGTCAACTCGCTTCGCTCCTGTCAAGAAGACCGCTGAGGCTTCCCAGACCGGACACGCGACCAACATCATTCAGGGTCTTGCACAGGGCTTCCAAGCCACTGCGCTTCCGGCGATCGTTCTGTGTGCCGGCATCTTCGGTGCTTGGAAGCTTGCCGGTGGCCACACCGTAGGCATCTACGGTGTTGGCGTTGCGGTTATGGCGCAGCTCTCGCTTACAGGTCTGATCGTTGCTCTTGACGCGTTTGGTCCCATCACCGATAACGCAGGCGGTATCGCCGAGATGGCCGAGCTTCCTGAGGAAGTTCGGAACGTCACCGATCCGCTTGACGCCGTTGGTAACACCACCAAGGCTGTAACCAAGGGCTACGCCATTGGCTCCGCAGCGCTTGCAGCGCTCGTTCTGTTTGCTGCATTCACTCAGGAACTCAGCGCCAACGGTGCCGGTGTTGACAGCTTCGACATTGGTAATCCAGAGGTCCTCATTGGCCTCCTCGTTGGCGGCATGATGGTCAACCTCTTCGCAGCGCTATCAATGGAGGCTGTCGGTCGCGCTGGTGGCGCGGTCGTGGAAGAGGTCCGGCGACAGTTCCGTGAGATGCCGGGCATCATGGATGGAACGCAGCGTCCGGACTATGCGGCATGCGTCGACCTTGTAACCAAGGCGGCTCAGCGCGAGATGATCATTCCATCGCTCATCCCAATCGTTGTCACCGCAATTGTTGGCCTTGTCAGCATCAAGGCGCTCGGCGGACTCCTCATGGGTGTCATCGTGGTCGGCGTCTTCGTCGCCATCTCAATGACTGCTGGTGGTGGTGCATGGGATAACGCCAAGAAGTTGATTGAGGACGGTGCCTTCGGCGGTAAGGGAACCCTTGCCCACGAGGCCTCCATCACAGGCGACACGGTAGGCGATCCATACAAGGACACCGCTGGCCCTGCCATCAACCCGATGATCAAGGTTGCCAACATCGTCGCAATTCTCCTGATCCCGGTCATCACCTGATTCGGTTCAGATAGAGGCTTAGATGCCCGCGGTGTCCGAAAGGCGCCGCGGGTTTTCTTTTGCCCTCTTCTAGTTGATTGCTACGAGGCCGGCTGATGCGCAGCCAGCGACCAACTCGTCAAGGCCGAAGACTTCCGCAGGCCCCAAAGCGCCAGAGAGGGCAGGGCCATCGGAAGCCAGCTTCATCCCTGCCCAAGCAAGGAACGCTGCCGTCATGTCGTAAGCGTTAGGCCCGTTGACCTCAACTTGGCTGAGGAGAGTTCCATCGCTAGCTCGTGCCTCGGCGATCGCGATTGAACTTGTCTTGGCCCGCTGGGATTCGGTTGGGCCTCCCGTCGAACCCGGAAGTGCCTTTCCAAGTCCGAATCCGATTGCCCTCTTGACCCCGGGTACCTTTGTCAAACCGTGGAGGGCTGCCGAGCCTGCGCGGATCGGCGCAGTGTTGCCTCCGAACCATCCAAGGTAGGCGCCGACAGACTGGATGTTTGAGGCCAGTCGTGGGATAGCGAAATGTTCCGAGGCGCCTATGGAGAGGCCAGTTCGAGGCCCAACCGATGTGGTGAAAGTGCGTTCTGACTTGGCCCCACGCACCGTCTCGATGGTGCCTGCGCTGTACTCGAAGCCTGGCTCGAGAAGCGCTCCGGCGAGCGAGGCGAGGGTTCCGCCGCTCGCACCAAATCCACCCTGAACGAAGTAGCCAACGTCCACTGTCGCCGCATCGTCGCCAGCTCGGTCAAGTGCAATGGCTGCAGCGAGGTTTCCCGGAACGTAGTCGTAGCCAAACGAAGTGAGCGCGGCTATGCCCTTTTTGGTGAAGGATTCGTTGTCTTCGAAGACTCTCCTGATCCACGCCGGCTCGCCAGTTGAGTCGACATAGTGGGCGCCGGTGTCAAGAGCAGCCTGTAGAGCAGGTTCTCCAAGCTTGACAAAAGGACCCACCGTGGTGACTAGGGCGTCTCCTTTTTCAAGGAGGCTGGCAATCGATGCGGGCGACGAGACATCAGCTACCGCTGTCTCGAGGCCGCCAAGTTCGTCTGAGAGAGCTTTGAGCAGACGCTCGTTGCGGCCTGCCAAGACAGGGGTTGCCCCACGGCGGACCAGCTCGCGCGCTGTCAGCTCACCTGTGTAGCCAGTTGCTCCGAAGAGGACCACTTTCCCGGACATATGGCGAGCCTAGCGATTCGCGCCAGTGGACGGCCACCGCTCTGCGTAGGATCAGCAGCGATGGCAAGACGATTACTTCCCGGTCTGGAGCGCGTTCTCGGGGTGAACGCCCTCTTCGCAACCGCTTACGGGAATGTTGGCTCCTCGATCTACTACGCCCTCGGTCTAGTGGCCAGTTACGCCTTGGGTCTGACTCCCGTGGTCTTTGTGATCAGCGGAATCCTCTTCTACCTCACAGCTGCCACCTATTCAGAGGCCACAGCGATGTATCCCGAAGCCGGCGGCTCATCGAGCTTTGCGCGCCACGCTTTCAACGAGTTCTGGTCCTTCTTCGCCGCATGGGGGCAGATGCTCAACTACACCATCACCATCGCGATCAGCGCGTTCTTCGTGCCGCACTACATCGGCGGGCTTTTCTGGGAACCCTTGCGCCACTCCCCTGGAGACATCATTTTCGCGATAGCCGTCATCGTCCTCTTGAGCTTCGTGAACATCGTTGGCGTGCAAGAGGCGGCAGGCCTCAACATCTTCCTCGCAGTGATCGACTTCGCGACGCAGCTTCTGCTCGTGTTGGTGGGCGTTTTCTTGGTGTTTTCCCCGGACACCCTGATCCACAATGTCCAGCTTGGTGTAGCACCGACATGGTCGAATTTCGTCATAGCGATACCGGTGGGCATGATTGCCTACACAGGGATCGAGACCATCTCCAACATGGCGGAGGAGGCCAAATCTCCTGGCACCACTGTCCCTCGAGCCATCAACCGAGTAGTGATCGCTGTTTTCGCCATCTACGCACTTCTTCCAGCGGTCGCACTTTCAGCGCTTCCAGTCAAATGTTCGGATGGGAAGTGTCAAACACTGCTGGGAGTATCAAGCGAGGAGGGTGGTTTCGCTGGCGACCCTGTGTTGGGAGTCGTCCGTGAACTTAACCTTGGGCCCTTTCAGCACGCATCTGAGATCTATGTCGGTCTCTTAGCCGCAACGATTCTCTTCATTGCAACCAACGCCGGCATCATCGGCGTATCGCGACTTGTCTATTCCATGGGTTTGCACCGGCAAGTGCCAGACCGCCTGCGCCAGCTTCATCCCACTTACCGAACTCCCTGGATTGGAATCCTGCTTTTCGGCGCTATTGCATGCGTAGCTGTTATCCCGGGGCAGGCTGACTTCCTCGGCAACCTCTATGCCTTTGGCGCAATGCTTTCATTCACGATTGCCCACGCGGCTGTTGTGAAGTTACGGCTGAGTAAGCCGGATGCCCCTCGGCCGTATGAGGGTCCGGGGCGCCTTCGCATCGGAGGGAAGGACCTGCCTCTATTTGCCCTGATCGGTGGGCTCGGCACATTCCTTGCCTTCATCACCGTGACGTTCCTCCACATTGATGTAGCCATTTCAGGTGTCGGTTGGCTCGTACTGGGAGTTCTCGTTTATCTCGTCTTCCGCAGATCGCAGGGGCTGGACCTCACAACCACTGTCACAGCTGATGTCGGAGCACCGGTTGTTTCGTACGAGGCAGAGTATGAGTCCGTCCTCGTGGCCTTGGAGGGGCGTGATTTCGATCCTGAACTTCTTTCGACGGCAAAAGCGCTCGCTGCCGAAAAGGATCGAGCCATCTTCGTACTCGTAACGATTGTCGTTCCCGCTGAGAGCCCGATTGACGCTCAGATGCCTGCGCAGGAGGCAAGAGCGATGGCAGTGATCGAAGAGGCACGGGTTGCCGGCGGCCGCAGAGTCAGTGGTGAGATCGCCAAGGTGCGGGCAGGTCAAGCGGGGCGGCGTATCGTGGACACGGCGGTTGAGATCGGGGCGAGAGCTATCGTCATGCCTGCACGACCGAGGCAGGGAGGGGCTCCATTCAGCCGCGCTCTGGACACAGTCCTCGCCGAGCGTCCTTGCCGGGTGATCATTCAGTCCGTGCCCCAATCAGGCCTTGCGGGAGCGAAGCGATGAGCGCCCACAACAACCCAGGCGCGCACCGATCGGCTGTGAGGTTTCTTTCAACCTTGATGGTTCTTGTCGGTATCGCCTTGGTGGTTCGTGCGTTGGTAAGTGGCGGGGGTCCGCTCGCGACCGGCGTGATCGTTGGGGTTCTCTTCATTGCCGCGGGGGCTGGGCGTATCTGGTTGACATTCAGAGGTGATCGAAATGGGTCGTGAGGAGATGCAGCCGCAGCGCGTTGGACCTATGGCGCTGTTCTCTCTCGTCTACACGACGAGCGCAGCGGCGCTCTATTTTGCGCTGGGACTGGTCGCTGGTCACGCTCTGGGCCTGACGCCGATCGTATTTCTCGTAGGCGGTCTGTTCCTCGGTCTTGCAGCGATGACATACACAGAAGGAGCGCTGGGGCATCCTGAGCCTGGTGGCTCGAGCGCGCTTGCTCGGTATGGCTTTAACGAGCTCGTTTCATTTGCCGCGGGCTGGGCCGTGGTGCTTGATTTCCTTGTCGTGATGGCCCTTGCGGCGACCACCGCAGCCGCCTATCTCGGGACTATCTGGCATCCCGTGGGCCATGGTGTCGGGCGCGCACTCGTTGCATGCGGCATCGTTCTCTTCGCTGTAGTCAGCACAACCCTTGGATCAACCACTTGGGGGCTGCGCAACCGAATCATCATCTCCGTAGCCGACATTGGAGTTCAGGCCTTGCTGCTGATTATTGGCCTGATCATTCTCTTCGACCCGTCGAAGGTCACCGCAGGAATTGATCTGGGATCGAGCCCAAGTTGGGGAAATATCGTCTACGCGCTTACGCTTGTCACAGTGGCGTTCACTGGCGTGGAGGCGGCGGCCAGTCTTGCGCCCGAGATCCGTCTTAAGCGCTCCGGTGTGGTGGGGATGATCGGTGGAGGGGTAGCGATTGTCGTAGTGCTGCAGGTTGGTGTTGCAGCCGTGGCCCTGTCGGCATTTCCCGTCAGCGGCGGCACTACTGAGCT
>CAZZKI010000043.1:0-8055 GCA_964654785.1 uncultured Solirubrobacteraceae bacterium | reverse complement strand
TCTTCGCCTCTTCCAGCGTCTTCGCCTGCTGGGTGCACTTCGTAAAGGCATTAGCCGCGCCAGCCGTAGAGTTCGCCCCCGCCCCAAGGGTGCCACTAACGCTCGCGATCATGTTGGAGAGTTCGGTAAAGGGTCGGGCGGCTTGAGGCACGTCAATGACCTGCTTGGAGTTGAGGTCGGAGAGCGTGAATGAGAACTCCATCTTCGTCTCGCGCTGCCCGCCGGTAGGTGCGATCAGAACTGTGACTTCAAGTTTCCTGAGGGATCCATCGCTCTTGGCCGACCAAATGTCAATTTTGGCTTCCTTGACTGACTTCGCCAGCTCGGCCTTCTGCTCAGCTGACAGCGAGGGGACGTTGAGTAGTCCCCCACCAGCACCGCCAGCTGTTCCGAGGAGCGTTCCGAACTGGTCCAGCAATGCAGCGCCATTCACCTTGGACTGCACGTGGACTGTGTCCTCGCCCCCAACGCTGTCCTCGCCAACCGTCTCAGGGTTCGCGAGCCAATCCTTCGGTTGGAAGCCGAGCCTGTCGAGCACCGACCCGGACCCTCCACCGCCACCGAGCCACCCCTTGCTGAACGACTGAAACACCTGTGGGGGGAGCGTGTACTGCAGCCCTGCCAAGCCGAGCCACATTTCCTTGCCGTTACTGGTGAACACCAGGTCGGCATGCCGAGTTCCGAGGCCAAGCCCTGTCTTCATGCTGAACGAGGGCACCGTCCCTTTGCCGTTGCTCTGGAACGGGCCCTTGAGTGTCAGTTCAAGCTTCCCGTTGGAGCCGGTGAGCCCTTGGCCGTCAAGCAGCAGCTTGGCGTCAAGTTGCCCTGAGGAGTAGCTGTGAGGCTGCGCGAATGTGCGATTGAGCACCTCTTGTGGGTTTGCATTCGAGCCGCCGCAGCCTGAAAACACACCAACAAACGCAAGAGCTGCGGCGATTCCGGCAATTTTGAGGCCGATTGGGCTGTATTGGCTAGTCCGCTGCACCTAGCGCGAGGCTAGCAGTGACACCCTAGGATTAGCCCATGTTCCGCAGTGCCCTTAGGGCAGTTGTGGTCCTTTCGGCACTGCTGATCGCAGGCCCCGTCGCAGCGGCGGAGGGATCCCAGCCACCCCTACTTCAAGTCCATAGCGACGGCTCAGTAAGCCTCGTTCGCGACAGCCTGCCCAAGGACATCACTTCTGGCACCGGTGGCGATGTTCAGCGCCCTGCGACCAATCGCGCGCGGGCTGCAGCTTCACCCGCCGTTCCCTACACGATCAAGCGCATGCTGGCAGCCAAGCACATCACTCAAGCTCAGGCGACCGCAGCACTCGACGCTTGGACGCAGGCAGTTAGGACTCGCCGAACTCTCTCTGGTCTTCCTCGCGAGGAGCTTGGCAACGTAATCGCGATCGTGACTGGAATTACCAACCGCAAGGCCTTCGCTCCGTCACGAATCAACTCGATCACTCTTCTGCTCAAGCGCAACACTGAGTTCTTCGGCGCAAGAAGGGTCCCCGCGTACCATCAGCGCGTCCAGTTCGACGGCAGCGACATCGTTTGGCAGTACTACCCGGGTCAGGGGATGCAGATCCAAGTCCTCGCAACCTTCGGCGTAGCCAACGGACTGTGGCGAGTGCACCTCAATGGCCACTTCCGCGCGCTTCTGGACGAGATGAACTCTCTTGCCTCCTACCGCGCAGGCGGTAAAGCGTGGGAGTACATGTTCAACTTCGACGGCGGCAGCCCACCTTGGACCAGCGCAATGTCCCAAGCAACTGGAATCCAAGCCATGGCCCGCGGTGCTCAACGCCTTCAGGAACCCAAGTACCTGAAGGCAGCGCGCGATTCGCTGACGATCTTCAGCAAGCGAACACCAAGTGGCGTTCTCTCCAACACGAGCAATGGGCCGTGGTACGTCATGTACTCATTTGACGGGTCAGGACGGATCTTCAACGGCTTCCTCCAGACTTTGATCGGCCTCCACGAGCTCGTTCTAAAGGCAAACGACGCAACCGCTCAGAAGCTTTTTAGCCGGGCAGAGCCAGTAGCCCGCCGCTCGATCCCGAACTACATGAGCAGCGGCTGGTCCTTCTACGAGCCCGGCGAGTGGTCAAGCGAGAGCTACCACGAGTTGACCACCGGCTTCCTTGGCGAGCTCTGCACCCGAACCAAAAAGACTGCCTACTGCGAAGCGGAGAAGGCGTTTGCAGCTGACACTGCCAATCCCCCACGCTTGGCGGTCGCAACCAAGAGCCTCAAGGCTGGCAAACCAGCAACGCTGCGGTTCTGGGTGTCAAAGCCGGCGACAGTCTCGGTTGCAGTCAAGGACGGCAACCGAACCCTGCGCCGTACGTCGGGGACGTTCGACCCGGGCTTTCACCGACTCGCCGGAGTTAAGGCACCCAAGGGTTCGAAGAGCCTTGCAGTGGTGATCAACGGCTCAGACCCTGCAGGCAAGAAGCGGCGGATCATCTCGACCGTCCAGGTCAAGCGCTAGCCATGGCCGGCGAGCGCGACTCTGAAGCACTTGCTGCCCTGATGGTGTTGGCAGCTCAACTACGGGACACCGCAAGCGCCATCGCCCAACGAGCCGACGAAGCCGCCAGCGGGATCGTGCGGCCCAACATCGCGGCCGAAGATGCTTGGAACAGCGCCGACTTCGGTGCGATCGCAGACTTCATCAAGCTGTTGCGCGAAGCAGTCCCGCCAGAGCTCCGTGAGCGGCTTGACGGCTCCAGCCGAGAGGCGCTGCTGGCCCTTCGCGCCTTGATTGACTGGTACCTCACGCGCGATGTTGACGCAAGCGAGCCAGTTGACGGCGACCCCGCGTCGTAGACTCGGGGCATGGCCAAAGCAACCACCTGGGTACTTACCTCCTCACCTGACAACCATGAGGCCACGCGAGCCACTGGCTTCAGCGTGATCGGCCTCAAGGAGCGCAACCGAAAGCGCGCCGAGCGGATTGAGATTGGCGACCGGATCGTTCTCTACCTCACAAAGGAAATGACATTCGGCGGTTCAATCCTCGTTACCGGTGACATGTACGAGGACCGCAAGAAGATATGGCCCGGGAAGCCAGGTAACCCTGACTCTTACCCGTGGCGCTTCCCAACGGAGCCTGAGGTTGTCCTTGAAGCTGAGCAGAACGTTCCAGCCGAAAAGCTGAAGGACAAGATGGAGCACATTCAAAAGTGGCCCGCAGACCATTGGAAGCTCGCCTTCCAAGGCCAAATCCGCGAAGTCAGCGACGCCGACGCAAAGCTGCTGTTGAAGTCGTTGCGCGCCGCACAGCGTGCCTAACCCAGACGGGTCCCCCGCATTTGTTGAGAGGACTGCCGCTGCCGTCGGCCGCGGTGCAGGCCGCCTGATCGAAGCTTGGCGCGCGCTCGACATTCACCAGAAAGTCGCTGCTGGAGCCTCGCTTCTTCTGATCATCTCTCTGGCCTTCCCTTGGTTCCAGCTGACTGGCATCAACACCAAGACTGGGAAGACGACCTCCTACACAGTCACTGGCTTCGGGTCGTTCACGTTCGTTGAAGGGTCGATCCTGCTGGTCTGCGGAGCCGTCCTCTGGATGCTCTTTGCGCGTGGCGAGGAACGCGCCTTTCACCTGCCCGGCGGTGACGGCTCGATAATCGCCCTCGCGGGGGCTTGGTGCCTGATGCTGCTCGCGTGGCGGCTCCTGGTTTTCCCTCCCCGCCCAATCGGTTTGCAAACTGGGCCTGAGTGGGGCGTGATGGTCGCGATGGGTGCTTCAGCAGTCCTTCTTGGAGACGGCCTTCGAATGCGAGCCGCCCATATGCCTGAGCCACCAGTGGAGCGCCAGTTGACGATTGACGGCCACATCGTCCACCCGGTGATCCCAGCTCCAGAGCCTGAACTGGAGCCGGAAGAGCCTGCGATTGACCCAACTGTCGAGCAGCTCGCAATCCCGCTTGACGACGAGCCGCGCCCGCGCAAGCGAACGCGCCGCAGACCTCCGAAGTAGCAGGAGTGCCATGGCGCTAGGCGGGCTTGGCCCCGCACCCGTCATACTTCCGGCCGTGGCTAACGCCCCCTCAAACGCAACTGAACTAGCCGAAGGCCTGACAGCCGACGGGTACCTCGCCGACACCCAGACAGCCCTTGTCGCTTGGCTGGCACTCGAACTTGGCAAGCCAGTTCTCGTTGAGGGCCCGGCAGGAGTCGGCAAGACGGAGCTTGCCAAGGCACTCTCACGCGTTCTTGGCCGCAGCCTGATTCGCCTTCAGTGCTACGAAGGCTTGGACGAGGCCAAGGCCCTCTACGAGTGGAACTACCGCAAGCAGCTTCTCCGCATTCAGGCAGAGAGCGACGACACTGCTTGGACTGACGTCCACGACGACATCTTTGGTGAAGAGTTCCTGCTTGAGCGCCCGCTGCTTGAGGCCATCACAACTGAGGAGCCTGTCGTCCTCCTGATTGATGAGATTGACAAGACAGACCAAGAGTTCGAAGCAATGCTGCTTGAGATCCTCTCCGACTTCCAAGTCTCAGTACCGGAGCTCGGCACTTTGGCTGCCAAGTCCATGCCAATCGTTCTGCTCACCAGCAACAACTCGCGTGAGTTGACTGAGGCCCTCAAGCGCCGCTGCCTCTACCTGTGGATTGACTACCCAGAGGCAAGCCACGAGCTCGACATCATCCGCCTCAAGACTCCAGGCCTGCCGGACACCGTTGCCAAGAAGTTGATTGACCTTGTCGGCGAGATCCGCGACCTTGACTTGAAGAAGCCACCCTCAATCGCTGAGTCAATTGACTGGGCGCGTGCACTGCTGCTTCTTGGCGCTGACGACATTGATGCCCAAGTCTTCCGCGAGACGATGAGCGTGATCGTCAAACACCGCAGTGACTTGGACACGGTCGCTGAGCGCATCGGCGTGAAGCTGGCGGACAGCAATGCCGCGGCCAGCGACTGATCCACTCCCCTCCTCGGGGTTCGACGGAAATCTCCTCGCGTTCACGCGTGAGCTAAGGGCCGAGGGCGTGTCCGCTGGCACTGCGGAAATGCTTGACGCAGCTGCGGCCATTGGCCACGTTGAATGGGCTGACCGTGACGCAATGCACGGCGCCCTCTCGGCAACACTGGCCAAGAGCCCAGAGGACATGCGGATCTTCGACGCAGTCTTTGAGCGTTTCTTCTTCCGCGCTGCAGAACGCGCAGCACTCGACCAGGGCGAACAGGTCGCAGCCGGCCAGCCAGGTGAGGAGGGCGCAGACCGAATTGACCTTGAGGACTTAAAACAGCAGATCGCCAAGGGCCTGCGAGAAGGCCCAGAGGGCCAAGTTCGGGACATGGCGCGCCTCGCCGTCGCAGCCTTCGGGCAGACCCAAGGCGGCAGTGGCGTTGTTGGAGTGGATGTCCAGCGGATCCGCCGCCAGCTTGGCCTGCGCAGCGAGCCACAGCCTGACCTTCCCGAAGGTGACCACCGAGCCCAAGGCATTCCCTCAGACCGCCTGAGGATGTTTGAGAAGGAAGTCCGCCGCGAGCTTGAGCGGCAGATGATTGAGCGCACCCAAACCCTTCCCCCAGCCCGTCCACTTGGTGATCTTGAGCGTGGCTTGCCGACAGGTCCGGCACAGGACTTGGCTGAGATCCACAAGGTCGTAGCTCAGTTGCGCAGAAAACTAGCCACCAATGGCCAGCTGCTCAAAGGCCAGCGCCAAAGCCATGCGATTGATGTGCGTAAGACAGTCCGCGCATCACTTCAAACAGGTGGCGTACCAGTCGTCCTTCACCAGCGCCCAAAGCGCCCGAAGCGGCCAGAGATCTTCGTTCTCTGTGATGTCTCAACATCGGTCACTTCAGCCTCAATCTTCTTTCTTTCAGTTCTTCACGCCCTGCACGACTCGTTCCGCAAGATGAGGTCATTCGTCTTCATTGAGCGCATCAGCGAAGTCACCGAACTGTTTGACAAGGAGCGTGACTTCAAGAAGGTCAGCAAGGCGATTGCCACAGATGCTGGCGTGGCGGATGTAAGTGGCTACACCGACTACGGCCGGGTTTGGAAGGAGTTCCTCCAACAGATTGAGTCGGAGCTGCACCCTAGGGCCACAGTGATTGTCCTTGGCGACGCTCGGACCAACGGCCGCCCGGCCCGGGAGGACCTGTTCGCACAGATTGCGGCCAAGGCGGGCCGAACCTTCTGGCTTAACCCAGAGCCAAAGCTTTATTGGAACTACGGCGACTCGGTGATCGAGTCCTACGGCGAGTACTGCAACACCTTTGAGTGTTGGACTGCCAACCAGCTTGGCGAGTTTGTTGAGGCTCTCGCAAAGCCCGGCTCTGACCCGAGGCACGCTCGCTAGCGCCCAGCCTGCGGGTTACCGGCGGCCCGCCTGCGAGAATCAAAGGCGTGAGGAAGCTTCTGACAGCAGCTGCCGTTTCAGCTTGTGCGCTGGCGACTGGCTGTGGCGAAAAGCAGGAGGTAACGACCGTCTCCAGCCAGGAGCCAGTCACCGTCGCAGTTCACGCTCCTGAGACTCCGGCAACAGTCTGCATCCACGCTGCCCACGCGACTGGTGCTTACGCGCAGGCAGGATTGAAGGTGACGCTCAACGCTCTGCCTGATGCAACTGCCCCGTCTGGCCAGCTGACAAGCGGCACAGCCCTTCTTGCTGTGATGACACCTTTGAACATGGTTGAACAGCGCGACGGCGGAGCCCCGTTCATCTCAGTCGCTGCCCTCAACAACGTTCCCCTTAACTGGGGAGCGCTTGACCCGAAGAAGGTCACGAAGAAGACCAAAGCCCTTCAGCAACGACATCTGGAGGCAATCAACGGCTCCCCGAATGCTCCAGCCATTCTTGCTGCCACTCGCGACACGGTTGACTCCAACGGCTCCACCCTCCGCCTCTTCCTTCAGGCCACGGGCCGCGCCTGCTCCACCCCGGCCGGCTATGCGGCTGGCTGGAACGAATGGGTTGCGGCTGGCGGCAAGGACGGCAGCAAGAAGCCAAAGAAACTTGACCCTAAGAAGGCTCAGGTACCGCCACGCGTTGCGAGCCACCCTTGGGGTTGGCAGTCACCAGCGCAATGGTCAACTCTTGTGGCCGCACTCGCGGCAAGTGGACAACTCCGCGGCCAGATCGCCCCGGACACTGTCTACACCAACGAGTTCCTCGCTGGCGAAGGCACCTGACGGTTTAGGCGGCGCGACGAAGCTGGTGCAGCTCAACGAGGATCGCGGTCGTTGACTCAACGACTAGCATGGTCTCGTCTTCTTTGCGGCGCTTGGGCAGCCGCTTCTGCTGGCTCTGAGCCGCTTTAACGACTGCGGCAGCTGTGATGGCACCAGCTGCGACGCCAACGGTGGCCACAGCAGCGGTCTTCGCGACTGGCACTAGGGCCTGAACGCGCTGGACGACTACCTCACGGCGCGAGGCAAACTCGCCAACGAGCTCACCCTCGTGCAGCTCATCGTCTCCAAGGTGTTCTTCGGCCATCAAGTCGGATCATGCCCAAAGCGTCGGTCGTCCACGCTTCATCTGGGCGTTGTGCAACAGGTCGCAGCGAGCCTGTGTCTCCATCCCGCGGCCTGGCGGGGTGGGTACGAGCGAGCCTTAGGTCGTTAGCGGCGAGCGAGACCCACCCCGCCCCGCCGCGGCAGTGATCAAGCGCCAAAGGGCTGGGGACGTTCAGGCTCAGCGTTGGGGTCAATCAGCGTTTCGTAGACGCGATAGCTGCGGGTGATCTCGCCACCCATGCCTTCCATCGCCTTATTCATCGGAATGTTGGTCTCGAGGATCCACCCTGTTTCACCCTCAGCCTGCGGTGTTCGGGCTGCAGCGTCGTAGTGGAGGGCGTACATCTTGGCCGCGACCCCAGCGTGCTGGTACTCCTTACGCACACCTAGCGCGAACACTCGCACCCTGTCGATCTTGCGCTTGAACCAGAGCGCCTTTATCCACCCGAATGGCAGCAGTCTGCCCTTGAGGTGAACAAAGACCTGGTTCCAATCGGGAAGCGTCAGGGAGGCACCAACGATCTCCCCATCCTTCTCAGCGATGTAGGCCCAATTCTTGTCGAGCACTGGCTTCAAGTTCTTGGCCA
>CAZZKI010000042.1:0-8120 GCA_964654785.1 uncultured Solirubrobacteraceae bacterium | reverse complement strand
GCTGCGCCGCAGTCAGCGCCGGCGCCGCTGGTTCACGTGCTCATCCGCCCAATCGTCCCCGTCGTGCTCCGCCCCTGGAGAAATGGCGCCAGCACCACCTTCCCCCCGCGTGCTTCGACCGTCTCCCGCCCCACGACTTCCTTCCCCGCGTAATCATCCCCTTTGACCAGCACATCCGGCTGCACCGCCTTGATCAACTCCGCCGGCGTATCGCTATCAAACGCCACCACGTAATCCACTGCCGCGAGTCCCGCCAGTACTGCTATACGGTCAGCCAGCGGATTGACCGGCCGCGTCGACTCTCCGTCCGACTGATGAAACTGTCCGTCAGTGAAGGTGATCAGGCCGCCCTTCACCTCGATGACGATCGCGCCGGCATCGGGCATGAGGATCAGCAGATCGATCTCGACATCGCCCTCGACCGGGTCGGTGAATCGGATGCCATGCATGAGGATGTCGCTGTCACGCAATTGACTGCGCAGGGCCTGCCAGACGACTCGCTCAGAGTCGTCAGCAAAGTCCGGCACCTCCGGAATGCACTCCGCCCCCATGTCTACAGGCTAAGGCAGATCAGTCGAGCGGCATACCGAGTCGAGCCCGCCGGACACAATCTTCAGCGAGACACGCCATCCTCTCGCCTAGTGAAAGGGCCCCGTACGGAAAGCCGCCAGTTCTTAAGGCATCCACAGTTGCGCCCCTAGGGCTCAAAGTTCAAGCACCATGGCCTTCTGCGCCGCCAGTCGCACTCGCTCACTCGGGTCCATGAGCAACTGATCCCGAATCGCCTGAGGGGTCGCAGGATGAAGAGCAATGCACATCAGAAGATGGTCACTGATACCCCATGCACTCATCATGGCGTTATCGCGTGCCTGGCGGATCAGTTCGGTCAACCATGCCTTCTGCCCATCAGACGTCGCCGCGTATCCAATATCCGGCAGTCGACTCTCAACGACGGTGACCTTGGTGTCGTAGTCATCTGAGTCGGCGTACTCCGAAATGAAGTTCCACAACTCCTCGTCGACAGCAGACTGGCCAGCATCAGTCCAGCGGATCGGCACAGAGCCCATCTCTTCAGCCCACGCAACTCCCGCGAGGGCAAAGAGCGCAAGGGATTCATCAGTGAAGTCGTCTGCCTGGCTAAAGAACCAGTCCTCAAAGAGTCCAGACGCTCGCCTCAAGACAGTTTCGGCCTCGAGGCTGTCTTCGGTATCTATCCATTCACGTGACTCGGAGTATCCACCGATCAGGTACTCAGCTGCTGTGTTTCCGTCCATGAGGTTCAGGCCGTCAACCTGAGGGAAGAAGTGGTCGCCTTCCACCGTGTCATTCCAGTAGACGAGCTTCACGGCCCCCGCGAGTGCAAGTTCACGCCATAGAGCCCGAACCAGGAGCTCTGAATTGATGAGGTCCCGAAGAGCACGCCATGGCTCAACAAAAGGAGGTTGCGCCTCGACCCCCACGCACACCAGCGCAGCGGGATGGCCGTATCGCCCTAACGACTCCCGGAGCCAATGAGGAGCACCCGAGTCCATGAATGCATGAGTGCTCGGCCAAATCACTCCTTGCTGGTATCCGGTGACCAAGCCGCGACCCCAGAGGGAGCGCCACTCCCATCGATGCCAGGCTACTTGGACAAGTTTGGGAACGAGATCTTCCGGCAAGTTTGGATTCTTCGCTAGGTTGCTGCGTATCTGCATGCTGTTGGAATCCCCGAGCGCTTGCTCGGTCATGCTCCTGAGTTGGATTTCTGAGAGTGCAGGATTCTCCTCTGCAAACAGGTACGGCTGTGACTCACGGGCGCGTGTAATCAATTCCGGTGTGCTCGCGAGAACAAAGACAGCCATGGCTTGCTCCGGTGACCGCTCATTCCTTCCCACTTCGAATCGGACCAACTCTTCGTGATCGCTTGCGAGTCTGAGCAGGAGCTCCCCAGGAGTCGCTTGATTCGCAGCCACCGCCCGGCGCACATCCGTGTCAGGATCCTGTGCGAGCCGCTGGAGAATCTCTTCTGGGCATGCCGGGTGACCCGCAATCCCGCAGCGGACAGAGGGATTGACGTGCGCAGCCAGTGCCGCCATCGCGCTTTCCGGCAGGGTCGCTAGGTTCGCTAGACCGATAGCAGCATCCGTGTTCAGCTGCCCAATCGCCGTGACGCAGCGCTCAAACTCCTCAGGATCAGACGCTTCGACGCGCTCAAGAATGGGATCTCGGAGAGTGCCCCGTGCACTACTCATCGAAGCCTCCTGACTCGAGAAGGGCTTCAGCGCCACGCATGTAGTGGGACATGGCTGGATCCGGTTCAATCCAGCCACGGTGTACGGCATGTGCAAGGGCAAGTCCAAGCATGTTCTCGATGCTGACATCGGGAAACGCTTCGGGGAAGTCGTCATTCCATGCGTTGGCTAGAAACTGTGACACTCTCGCTGCTTGCGCTTGAACCTCCGCATAAGACATTGAAACCCCCGTGGTGCCGACGATGGCGGCGTAGAGCGCTGATGTTATCCAAGGGCCTGCACATGTTCCTGCAAGCCCGCTGAAACTCATCCAGCGCATGCTTACCTTCGGCCCTTAGTGCTCACAGAGGTTGATCGCACGCGGATTAAGTGTCTGCTTGTGGAGACGTCGTTCCTCCATCAGTTCCAGTCGATACTCCAGCGCCTCATCTCTCGTAAAGAGAGTCTGCTGAGGAGCGACGTCAGCCGTCGACTGGATTCGTACATCGGGGTCGACCAGCCAGAACACAATGACCCGACGTTTGCCTTCCTGCGTTCCTGGCGCAAGCGACAACTTCGTGAGCCGGTGAATGTGCGAGTTGGGGAAAACGATCATTCGGCCCTCAGGCATGGGGACCGTGCCTAGTGGTGCTCCCTCCGTGTCAAGAACGTCCTGCAGAGCCTCCGGCATGTCGACTTGACCGAGTCCCATCACGAGCACGTCGGCTTCCTCAGTTGTGTACATCCGGCGGAACTGCAGATCTCCGCCGATGAGGTCGTCATCGCGCTCCAAGACGTAGACACAGGTCGCGATGATGTGCTCGTGGCTCATTCCCTCCACGTGCCAAACGCCTTCGTGGCTCTCGCCTTCCCTAAGTCGATACTCGACGATCTTTGGGATGACCTGAAGGGTGCGACCGCGGAGCGATGTGCTTTGGACAGGCCCTCGGGGGGTTGCTCTAGATGCAAGCCAGTTGCTCTTCAGATTGAGGTCACCAATATTCAGTCCAGACGACCAGTCGTCGACACCCTCGATCCAAAACTTCGTCTCGTTGAGGTAGCCCAGGACGCTTTCAAAGAGCGGAACGGCGACCCCAAAGAGACGGGCTAGTCCGCCATAAGCAGCCGGGTAACGCAAAGCGTCAAGATTGTTGATGTAGGCATCAATGCTTACCGTCCCATCTGTCTGGACCGTGAACGGAGTGGGCAGCCACTGGAACTTCGAACGCTCAAAGGGTCGGCCGAATCGATCTCGCTGTGGATCGCGCCGATTTCCATCCGGTTCAGTGGAGGCGGAACGTCCCTCAACGAAGGGATAGAGGGAGGGATGCACGAGATCGCGGACACGGGTCTCGGAACCAGGGTGGTAATCAACGGCTTCGCCTTCTGCTATCGCCTTGACGTCGTCTCGAAGATCCGACCAGAGCCGTCCAGACACCGCGGAGTCAGAGTAGGCAACTCCCTCAGGCCGATCACTACTCAGGGCCCAGTGCTTCAACGCGTCAACCGCGCTGGATCGCACGATGCTCCAGTAGAGATCATTTTGGGGAAGATCAACTTCAGCTCCGCTTTGCGGATGCCTCACTCGAAGCAGCAACGGAGTGTTCGCGACGACAATCGCCTCTTCCCAGCCATTCGGAATTCCGTCAAGCCACGCCTCCGGTACAGGGATCTGGTTTGCGTCCTCATCCCAATACGCTTCCTCAAACCGGATGAGATCTCCCGGGGCGGCGCTCGCCCAGTCCATGCCGAGGCCCCACGTCTGATCTTGATTGTTGTATGCCTCAAGGATCTTGGCGATGAATCGCGACTCCGTTGCGAGCGCTCGTTCCGTTGGACTGCTGCTCAATCTTGCCCCCGTGCAGTGTCGCGTCCTTGGGCCGCGAAATTGACCTTTGTGTCCGCAGGGTACGGGCGTCAAGGCACACACACAAGCAAATTGGGCTGAACTCCAACGGCGGCCAAGACCGTCATCTCACTTTCCCGGCTCGTGTCAGGGCTCGTCCCAGGGAGTGGCATTCTGTCCCGAGCGAATCTGTCATTGGAAGAACATCGCATCAAGGCAACAGGGGGTCCCGACGCCATGAACTTCTGCGACCAGTGCGGGACGCGCCTGCGTTCCACCTCCAAGTTCTGTCCCGAATGCGGAGTGCCCTTGGCGGCTATCGCTCATACCCCTCCTCGGTCCGACTCCCCGGCTTCTTCCCCGTCCCCTCCAGAAGTTGCGATCACCTGGCAATCCACGGACGAGGACATCGACATCGCCGGCTATCCCTTTGCCGAGGCCCAGCTATCCAGCTCGTTCCGGGGACTCCTCTGGCTCGGTGCCATGGGTGCAGGAGGAGCGACTCTCCCGGTAACGGCTTGGCTATCGCAGCGTGACGAGGGGGTGCGCCGTCGATCCGTTCACGCCGAGGAAGTGGCTGAAGTCCTCGGTTCTTTCGTCGAAGGCTCAGTGCCCATCGGAGGCCCTTGGGACGCACTGGAGGTGAGCACCCCGCTCGGGCACCGAGGCTTGGTGTTGATCGGCGAGGGAGACTGGTCGAAGTCGCCAGGCACTGGAGTCCGCATCATCGTTCCCGTTGCCTACGGAATCGATCCCAGCACGAGAGATCGACACCAGTTGCGGACCTCTCTGGAATGGGCGCTGACGAAGACCGAGGCGCCGTACACGTCCTACGTGCCGCTGGTGGATGACCCATCCCAGCGAACTGCACTACTCCAGTCGATCATCGCCCTGGCCGGCAGGCCCATCGCCGGACCCCTCTCGGACCCCTTCTGGCTGAATGACCCGGAGATCGCATCCATCGGCTCCAATCCCGCCGGCTTCCCAGGATCACCCGCGATGAGAGTGGTGATTCTCGACGAGTCCGGTCAAGGCCGCCAGAGGCCGGCCTTCATCGATGGGGCCTTGCAGATGGTGGACATCCCCGAAGGAACGGTCGACGCCTACGTCGGCTGGCAACTCGACTTCGACGGCCTGGGCCGCTTGGGATTCACGCTCCTGGGTCACCGCAGTCTCCTCGCTGTCATCGACGCTTTCGCCGGCCTGGCCGAACTGAAGGCTGAGATCGGAGGCATCAGCACCGCTGGTGGGACGGCTTCTGCCAGCCCACAGTCACCCCCCGAAGTGCTTCGGGGCATCTCCGAAGACTCCCCGATCATTCTCAAGTCCGGGACGCATCACGTTGCCGAGGTCGACCTCGCTCCAGGCCTTTACCGCACCCGGGGCGAATGGACGCTCATCTACAGCTTCGATGAGAGCGACGCCTACTCCGACGACCTGAATGCACAGCAGATACCACGAGTCCGCTCCGCGGCACCTGTCCAGCAGTTCGGACTGCTTCTGCTGGACGAACGCGCAAGGCTTCTCATAGCGGAAACGGACGTGGAGTTAATCCCGATTGCCGCCATGCCCGTCGTGCCAGTTATCGAGGACCAACTCGAGGGGGGTACGTACCTCGTGGGGGCTGATATTCCACCCGGCAAGTACACGATCAGAATGGTCAACTACCCGGACTTCAAGGCGTCCCCCAGCCTGGCTCGGCTGGACGGGCAGATGTGCCCACTGGAGGAGGCCTTCGGTCAGTGGGGCAATTCCCTCGACATCGAAATTGCACCTTCTGACTTCGCCTTCTCCTTCCTGGGCGTCCCGGTCCCCGAAGAAAGCTGACTCTCAGTCCCTGACGACGTCCGTCTGTGCCGGTGTCACGTCATCGATGACGAATGCACCCGTCAATAGCCCGATACGGTGAGCACACATCGGCCGTCCCGCAAGGCTCTTCCGGAGACGCTAGAGCCCTTGAAGGTTGCCGCACTTCCGGCTTGACAGCCTCGCGTACGCGCGCGCGAGTTCTTTAGCACCCCCGTAGGGGGTGCTTGATGTGGAGGCAGGATCAATCCCGATCCTCACGAGAGGAGTGCCATGCATCCCGCCTTCCGACCCACCCCGGCATCTCGGACCCATCTGATTCCCGTTCACGAGATCACTCGACTGCACGCACTAGCCGAGAAAGCCGCCGAGCACGCAAAGTCGACTCTGTCCGCCCGCCATTTGTACGTCATTGAGGTGAAGCGCCTGCACCCGTCCGTCAATTTCGACTTCTATGTCGGACAGACGGGCAGGACACCCGAAATCAGACTTGAGCAGCACCGCACTGGCTACAAGGCGGCCAAGTGCTTCCGAAGGGGTCGGGCGCTGGCCCGCGGATTGAGCTACGACCTGATGTGGGAACTGCCGAGATTCTTCGATGACGATTCGGCCAAGCAAGCCGAGAAGCTCCTCACGCAGATCATCACCAAGTACGTCGGCCCCGCACACTGCAACTAGGGGGCTGACTGTCACACCCCCCTGCCACACTGAAGGTGCTCGAGAAGACGGCGCCAAGCCCTCCGGCTGGCCGTCTGCCAACCGCCCGCTCGCGATCGGTGGCTCCGGAGGTAGAGCAGTCGCCCGGCAGACGCCGCGCGGAAGGATGAGCCAAGGGGGGACCACATGCACGACTGGGATGCCAGCAGCATCACCACACTTGTCCTGGGATTGACGGCCACCGCAGGGCTGTTTGCGCTGCTCGCGTGGGGATTCAGCCGTGGATAGCGGTGAGCGGATCTTCATCCGCATTGACCAGGACAGACTGACCGACGACGCCATCGATGACTATGCCGAGGAGATGTGGCAAGTGCTGACGGCACGACTGAAGGGGGAGCAATGCCCATGACACTCACGCAGCGCTACGCCGATGCCGTCGCCTATGCGTCCATCGCTCATGCGACGCAGACACGGAAGGGCACCGACCTGCCATACATCTGCCACCTGCTCGGCGTCTCCAGCCTCGTGCTTGAGGCGGGCGGTGACGAGGAGCTGGCCATCGCCGGGCTGCTGCACGACGTCGCCGAAGACCAGGGTGGCAAGGCCCGCTTGGAGGACGTCCGAAAGAGGTTTGGTGACCGTGTGGCTGACATCGTCGAGGCCTGCAGTGACTCTCTCTCCGAGGACCCGAGCAAGAAGGCTCCCTACGAACAGCGAAAGCGGGATCACATCGAGCACCTGCGGCATGCGAGTGACGATGTCCTACTGGTCACGGCGGCCGACAAACTCCACAACGCTCGGGCCATCCACGCTGACCTGCTTGTCCTAGGACCCGGCATGCTCAAAGACAAGGGATTCAATGGCACGGCCGAGCAGATCCTCTGGTACTACAACGGCATCCTGGCGGTCCTTGAGGAGCAACAGATCAGCCCGCACCTCACAAGGTCACTCCGGCACACGGTCGATGAAATGGCCGGCTTAGTCACCTAATTCCGGTGAGAGCGCAGCGCTGGGGGCCCTAGCCTTCATTCGTGAGCAAGTTGGAGACGCCGCTCACCCGCTGGTACTGGCGACAGGTGGGTGGCCTGCTCATCGAGGAGTACCCGCTCATTGAGAGAGGGCCGGAGCATGGTGCTCGACTTCTAGATGGCCTCATCATTCAAGGTGAGCCCGACCAAGTCTTGACTCGCAGGCCCTGGGATCTAGAAGGCCGGGATGTGATCGTCGTGCAAACCAAGGCTCGACGACTGAACCTGCCCTTGATGGGCCAATGCGTCTTCTCTCTACAACTTGTTCGCCAATTGGGCCCGAGGAGCGCACGGGCGGTGGCCATTTGCACGGCGGATGACGCCGTTCTTCGCCCGCTCTTGGAGGGCTACGAGGGATGTAGCGTCGTAATCCCACCAGCCTCCGCACTGACCGAGGATTCAGACTGAGCTGAGACGCCTAAGTCCTTGACCGCCCCTAATGTCAGACCCCCCTGCCAACCTGTAATTGCCCGCCCGACACCCCGTCGAGCGGAAGGACCCATCCAGGCAGGCGCTTCCCCAATCCTTGCGCGTTATCAATGCTGGCTGGGACGGGATCGGATCCGCTGC
>CAZZKI010000041.1:0-8141 GCA_964654785.1 uncultured Solirubrobacteraceae bacterium | reverse complement strand
ATCGGGGTGATCTCGCCTGCTCTCGCCGCTGCAATGGTTGGCGTTCTCTCCGAAGAGAAGACGGGCCTCGCCTCAGGGATCAACAACACTTTTCGCCAGCTTGGGATCGCAGTTGGGATTGCTGTGCTTGGCGCGATCTTCCAAGCTCAGCTTGGCGGCCAGCCCGGCGAGTCAGTCGCTCCTGCTCAGCGTGGGCTGTTCACCAGTGCCTTAAGCGACATCTTCCTCGTCGCTTCCCTCGTGGCTTTCGTGGCCGTGCCTCTGACTCTTTGGCTGGTCAGGCAGCGCGATATGAAAGGGCTGGCCTAGGCAGTTGCGGTGGGGATGTGCGGCTCTTGGGCCTCGCCCCAGACTTCCACGTTATTGCTGCGCTTGACCCGGCGGCGAGCTTTGGCATCAAGGAGGACATCAAGCCCGGCTTCGCGCAAGATTTCACGCGTATCCGATTGGGCCTGGGAGTCGAGCGCTTCGAACGCAGCTTGGATCTTTTGCAGGTGGAGGATTCGGTATGGGATCGCGTGGGTTGTGATCTCGTGGCCGTGCCAATTCCAAGTGACCTTCCCCAAGGAGCGTCTTGTGGCCTTTCCTGCGATGACTTCATCCTCCTCGGTCTCACCGTTCTCAGCGAGGTAGTCATCAATGAACTTGACATGGGCGACGACCTCGTCGGCGAACTCTCTGCCCATGTAGGCGAGTAGGTCATGGAGCGTTGAAGGGAGCTTGTCCCCTGCAAACAGGGAGGTTGGTACGGCTCCGTACTGGCCGGTGCCGGCGATCGGGACCAGCATCCGCTCGACCCAACTCCAGACAGGCCACGCGTCGCGCTTCATGATGGCGGAGGGATAAGGGTCGCGGCTGAGGTGTGCGTAGAGCGGGCCCATGAAGGCGAAGTCACCCCGTGTAGGCCTCCCGCCGAGTAGGTATGGCGCAACTTCAAAGTGCGCTGACAGCAACGCGAGGAACTCTGAGTAGGAGCGTTCAATTTCCGGGATTGTCTCGGGGTTGACTCCAAACTCAACCGTCAGGTCGCGCATCCTGTTTCCTGCGAACTCTGCGATTTGGGCGCGTGCTTCAGACTCGCTTGCGGCGGCTTCATCACCAATGTCAAAGCTGGTGGTGTCGAAGGCATTGGTGCCACCTGGCAGGACCAGGCCGCGACCGAAGTCCTCAAGTACGAAGGGCATGTTCTCACCGTCAAAGTTCCAGCGGAAGTGAAGGGCTGGGCGCATCAGTCCCTCACTGCCGAACATGCTCATGACGCGCGAAAGAACCGTCAAAACACCGTCACTCGGGTCTGCGGAGCGCTCGGCCGGAACTTGGGCATCGAGGTGATCAATGATGTCCTCAGTGTCCTGAATCAACTGCCCATCTGCAGTCTTGAACACGGGGATGATCCAGCGGCCAATCTCCGGCACGACCTCCTCGGTATAGGAAGGGTCGCCCGGCGGAGTCTCGGTGTAGTCAATCCCCTGCTTGAGCAGGTACGAGCGAGCCTTGCTCGAGTAGAGCGAAGAGCGCATCGCGTAGAGAACTGGCTTGGTCATCTACGCGAGCGCACTGAGGCTGACTAAGGGAGCAGCGAGTATGTGTTCTTCAGGTTGTCCTGAACAACAGTCATCGTGCCTGGAGCAACGATTGACAGCGACTTGGTCAGCTTGACTGCCTTGTACTTCCAGCCTGTTGGTAGGACAAGAAGAGGCTTCTTGCCAGTCGCCAAGGTGTTCAGGGACTTCTCTGTGACCTTGGAGTTGACCATGGTGGTGAAAGCCTGCATGCCGTACTTCTTGCCGCTCGGAGAAATGAGTTGGCGGAGGTAAGTGCCCTTGTCGTAGACCCACGTGCTTGTTCGCTGAACTGTTACTTCAACGAACGGTGTGGGAGCGGCATTGAGGTCAAGGATCGCTGCCTGACGCATGGCGATTGTCCCGAAGGTCTTGGTGTTGGTGCTCAACACGCCGCCAATGCGGTCAAACACCCACCAGCGCGGCCCGTTCACTGAGATTGTGTCCATCGCGTTCTCGGTTGCGAAGCCATTAAGAGCCGATGTCGTCGTTGATGCTTGCCAAGCCGCAGCAGGGCAGTCATTGAGGCCAAAGGTATTCCACACCTGAACGTGAAGTAGGGGAGCTGAGGGCTGGATCTTCACGAGCATCAGTTCGCAGTAGCGCTTTCCGTACGCACCCTTTTGAATCGTGTAGCTAGGTGTTGCTGCTGCCGCAGGCATAGCTGCCACTAGAGCAAAGGCTCCAACTGCAGTGGCTGCGAGTGCGACCTTACGGCTATTGCGAAACATGTATCTCCCCTTTTGTCCGGGCGTAGCCCGATCGCCTACGAAAAACAATACACCGATTGTGACGCGTTGTCACGCGCTTAGAAGGAGACTGTTTCGCCCAACGCCTCAATTACGCCGGGGTACATCCTCTGCTTGATCGTCGCGACCGTATTACGGTCCTTGCCGACGAGCGCCTGAGCACGAGCAATCGCTGCAGGGAGGACTTGCTCATCCGGCACTGCCTCAGCAACGAAGCCGGCCGCCAGAGCCTCCTCAGCGCTGAACCTGCGGCCGGTAAGCATGGCCTCGTACGCAGCTGAAGCGCTGAGCTTGGACTGAACCAGCTGCGCCATCCCGTTGGTAAACGGGATGTTGATGTCCACTTCGGGGAGGCAGAAGAACCCACGATCGGTGCGCATCACGATCTGGTCGCAAGCGAGAGCGAGCATGCCCCCACCAGCAAAAGCGTGGCCGTTTACAGCGGCCACGGTCGCTACTGGGAATGCGACAAGGCGCTTGTAGAGAGCCTGCAGGCCGTTAGCAACCAGGGCTGGCCCGCCCTGCTCGGCGTTGGCCATCATCCAGTCAAGGTCAAGTCCGTTCGAGAAGAACTTGTCTTCTCCAGTGAGCACAACTGCAGCCGGGCCTTCGCTTGATTCGACCTCAGTGAGGGCCTTGTCGAATGCGTCGAGCATTGTCGGGTTGAAGCGGTTTTCCTCCGCGACCATGCGCAGGACGAACACATCTTCAGTGCGGGTTACATCAATCACTTTGACTCCTAAAGACTCGGGGGCCGGCTACTTCTTCAAAGCGTATGCGGCAACCGCAGGCTCTGCTGCGACCACCGGCACCTGAAGACTGTCAAGCCTTGAACCCGCAACGCTCAAGACAACCCATGAGATCCCTGCGTCAAGTCCTGTGCCGAATGGATGCGAGCAAACGTTTTTCGGAAACCGCGACACCTTTGCAGGCCCGCTGTACTTGACTGCGTCGAAGAAAGCTTCAAAGGTGACTGAGTCAAGGATGGTTCCAATGTGGCTCACCTTACGGCCCTTGCAGACATCCTGAATCAGGATGTTGGTCGCACCCTTGAGAGACGAGGTGGGGGTCTTGCCGCCAGCGGGTTGGACCAACTCATCGGTTGTCGAACGAAGAGTTGTCCACGATGTGGGTCCGGGCGCTTCGTCCTTATACGAGTTCAGGGCCTTCAACATCTTTGAGCCTGATGCCTGTTGCCACGCAGCTGGTGGGCAGCCGTCGTGAGGGGCGCACTTGGCGTTCGTGTACTTCGTGTTGATGATTGAGCTGCCGTGGTGCGTGCCTGCGGCACCAACAACATCCGAGACCTTGGCACGGAGGCTTGGCCACCAGGTCAGCGCCCAACGAGGTACAAGTGCACCTTGGCTAATTCCGAGGATCGCAATCTTCTTGCCGGATTGGGCGTACTCGTAGCGAATCGCGTTGACGAGGTACTGGGCGGCGATCTGAATGTCGCCAGTCATCTGGAACGGGAAGTTGACGTAACAGAGGGGGTGTCCATAAAGGTCGAAAGCTGACTTGGTGATCGCATAGATCTCGTCGCCAGTTGCGCCGGTTCCCGTCACCAAGAGGATTGGCGTCAAGTTGGTGCCAGCAAGCGGCGGGCCAACACAGTGGACTGCAGCATCAAGCGTGGCCTGAGGGACTGTCAGCGCTGGCTCGGCGGCGGAAGCTGTGGAAGGTGCGGCCAAGGCCGTAAGGGCGAGTAGCTTGATGAGAGTCTTCATGAGTCCAAGGCTACAGAGGTGACAGCGCGTCACGCGCTGGGTCGTGCTTCGGGTTGCTTGCGCCGGGGCTCGCCTCACGGGTATAGACTTTCTAGTGACACGATGTCGCGCCACGGGAGGGGATAGCGATGGGTTCCAAGACTTTCAGGGTTGTATGGGGCTTACTAGTATCGGCTTGCCTGACGCTGGCCATCGCTCCCACAGCTTCGGCTGCTCTCACCTCAAGCCAGAAGGCTGCGATCCAGAAGGTTGGATCCGACGCGTACATATACGGCTACGCACCCGTCTATATGCAGAGAAACGTGGCTCGGTTCCCCGCCAACATGCTTGTCAACGTTCAGTACCTCGCAACAGAGCAGACCCGAACCGTCGTCAAGCCCAATTCGGACACGCTCTACTCAATTGTCGTCCTTGATGTTGGGTCGGAGCCCGTGATCATTCACGCGCCATCCACTGGTAGTCGCTACTTCAGCTTTGAGCTGCTTGACGGGCACACCAATGTGTTCGGTTACATCGGCACCCGCGCTACGGGTAACACAGGGGGCGACTATGCCTTGGTGGGACCAAACTGGAATGCCTCGACCACTCCACTCGGGAAGACCGTGAAGGGAATCATCCGGTCGCAGACCCCAAGGGTGTGGGTTGTTGGTCGAACTTTGGTTGATGGCGAAGCTGACCTCTCAGCTGCGTTGGCCGTGCAGAACCAGATCACCGTTCAGCGCAACAGCAAGGTCGGTACCAGCGAGTACCTGCCCAACTTCAATCTGACCACTCCTAACAACGCCTTGGGGACTCCAGCAGTGATGGTTCCCAACGCTGCCTACTTCAAGGAGTTCGGTACCGTAATGGCCGCGCAGCCTCCAGTTAGCGCTGACAGCAAGCTGATCACCGCGCTGGCCAAGTACGGCGTTGGCCCGGGGCTTGACCCCAACAAGACTCAAAGCATTGCAGTAATGGCAGAGCTGGTGAAGGGCGCTAAGGCTGGCCAAGCGAAGATTGACGCCGGCATGGAGGCAACACGCAAGGCCTCGGAAAAGAAGAACAACGGCTGGGTCCTCTTCGACCGCGTGGGAGATTTTGGAACCGACTACTTGACTCGAGCGATCATCGCCCAGATCGGCGTGGGGGCTAACAAGCCGGAGGAGTCAATCTATCCGGGAACCGAATACGACTACTCGGGTAAACGCCTTACGGGTGCCTCAAACCGCGTCTACAAGATTCACTTCAACGCAGGGCAGCTGCCACCGGTTGATGGCTTCTGGTCAATCTCAATGTATGCCGAGGACCAGTACTTCATCGCCAATCCCATCAACCGATTCCAAATTGGTGACCGCACGCCAAACCTTCTCCGCAACTCAGATGGCTCAATGGACATTTGGGTCAGTAAGGCTCAGCCATCGGCAGCTCGCGGCGGGGTCAAGAACTGGCTTCCTGCGCCGGCCGCAAACTTCACTCTTGTGATGCGCGCGTACATCCCAAGGCCGAGCATTCTTAACGGCACCTGGAAGTACCCGAAGGTCACTCGGGTCAGCTAGTCCCTAAGCGACCGAGACCGTGTAGAACGAGTGTTAGGGTCCTTGGTGGTCAACCAAGGGAGTCCGAAGCATGTGCACCTCATTCACGATCGGCAATAAAGACAGCGGTTACGTATACGGGCGAACGATGGAGTTCACGCTTGACCTTCGCTCGGAGATCATGGTCATTCCTGTCGGCACGAAGATGGCTGGCACGGACAAGAACGGGGTCATTGGCCAAGGCGGGCTGGAGTGGGAAACGAAGCACGCCACTGTTGCTGCCAACGCACTCGGCTTGCCGATTGCGATTGACGGCGTCAACGACAAGGGCCTTGTCGTCGGGGTACTGAACTTCCCCGCCTCCGCGAAGTACTTGGAGGTCTCAGACGAGGACCAGGCAAAGTCACTGTGCTCAGTTGACATTGCCGGCTACCTGCTCACTACTTGCGCCACTGTTGCCGAGGCAAAGCAGGCTGTGGAGGATGTGCCCGTCCAAGGCGTGGCCATTCCGCAGTACGGCGGCGCAATTCCGCCAGTCCATTACTGCGTCCACGATGCGGACGGCGGCAGCATCGTCATCGAGTATGTGGGTGGCCAACTCCATGTTCATGACAACCCGACCACCGTCATGACGAACGAGCCAGAGTTCCCCATGCAGCTTGAGAACCTGTCGCAGTTCCAGGGCATCACGAATACAGAGCCTGCCCCGATTGAAGTCAACGGAGTGACTCTGTCCGCGCACAGCTCAGGCGATGGAACTCTTGGCCTTCCTTCGGGCTTCATTGCGACAAGCCGTTTCGTGCGCGCGTTCTGGTTCCGTCAGTTCGCGCTTGAACACAAGAACCCCGAGGAGGGCGTGCAGGTTGCTCGCCACATCCTCAACCAGTTCGACATTCCGCCAGGAACAGTGATGACAGCCGCTGGCGGGACTGGAGAAGGTGGCGGAGTTTCGGGCGCTGAGATCACCCAGTGGATGACTGTGATTGACCAGAAGAACGCGGTGCTCTACGCGAGCACCTACGACCACCCGAACCTGTTCAAGGTGGATGTCGCCAAGGCAGCTGCTGCGGCCGATGGGATTGCGTTCATCAAGCTGCCGTCAATGGACGACATTCCAGAGCTGCTTCCCAGCTAGGTAGCAAGCTGGGGCTGGATCGGAGCCCAAGAGCTCCAGCGGCCAACTGAGTCGCCGATGCGAACCCAAGTTGGTCGGGCACCCGACCAACTGACGGTGCTGGAGAAAGAAACAGCCCCAGTGGTAGCAGCGCTGTTCGACGGGATCGTCTTAGCGGTGGAGATCTGAACCTTCTTGTTGGGCTTTGTTCCCGAGTTGGAGTAGATGCTGACTTTCCACTTACCTGTTCCGAGCCCGCGGAGCATTCCCATAGTCACGCTGGGGCCGCCGATTGCGGTCCCAGTAGGCGGAGTGGCTTGACCTTCAGTGTCATCACCCCAGCCGACAACAACTCCGTCCGTTCTGCGAGCAATTCCCGAATTGCCGCCTACGGAGAGGGCGGAGAATGAACCAGAAGGCGCGTTTCGCTGGCCAAGGTTGTTGGCACCCCAGCAGACGATGCCGTTGTTTGACTTGATCGCGCATGTGTGGTCGTAGCCTGCGGCGATCGCTTTGTAGCCGGTGCCGCTTGGCGGCGTGGCTCGCCCGTTTGTACTGAGCCCCCAGCAGAGGATGCTTCCATTGATGCGAAGTGCGCATGTGTGGGTTCGGCCAGCTGCGATTTGCTTGAAGCCGGTGCCGGAGGGCGCATTGGTCTGAAGGTCCCAGTTTCCGCCCCAGCAACTGATTGAGGTGTCCTTTGCGAGGGCGCATGTGTGGTACCCGCCAGCGCTGACTCGGATGAAGTCGCCGTTGGGAGGTGTGGACTGCCCAGCCGGCCTGCCCTCCATGTCAACATTCAGGCCCCAGCAGTTGATCTGCTCACTGATCGTGATGATGCATGTGTGGAACTTGCCGGCGCTGATGTCAATAGCTCTCAGTGCCACCGGACCAGTGGCCGGCTCAGGGCAGATGTTCGTGGGGGTTGACTCGTTGTAGTTCGGGGAACACGTGCCCCCGCCAACTGTTGACTGGCGGAAGTGGTTGTCACCCCAGCAGACGATTGAGTTATCGGTCTTGATTGCGCAGCCGTGATACCCGCCCAAGGCGACAGAAGCGAATGTTGAACCGGACGGAGCGACGGCTTGCCCGTCTGAGTTATTACCCCAGCAGCTAAGCCGCCCATCACCTGTGATCTGGCATTCCGTGGCTTTGCCGGAAGCAACTGTGTTCTTCACGATCACCCTGTTCTCAATGCAAGCAGGGTGGGCTGAGGCCAAGCAGGCGGTGTGGCCAGCCGAGGCGGCCGCCGACGACGCTCCCAGAGTGGCTACCAGCACGGTGCCGATAGTTGCGAGTGCGGCGACTGTTCGCGGGCGGTACGTCTTCATGCGTCAACTCCAACTTTCCTTTGAGAGTGGATCAAGCCTACATCCTGTTATTCGTGACTCCCTAGGTTCAAGCCTCAGCGCTTGCCTAAAGCGTCGTCGTCAATGCGCTCAATCACGCCCGCGATCTTCGCGTCGCGCTCCATG
>CAZZKI010000040.1:3653-8155 GCA_964654785.1 uncultured Solirubrobacteraceae bacterium | reverse complement strand
GAGGCTGAGGCGATAATCCAGCAGCGCCTTGAGGGGAGCCTTGCGGCCCTATAAGACAGTTTCTTGAGTTGGTGTTTCCGGGACCGCCGGTGGCCGGGAATGCTTTCAACAGGGCGTTCGCGATGTAGCGAGCGCGCTTCGTGTAGCCCTCACTCGTGAAGTGAATTTGGTCGGTCGTGTACCAGTTGGTTTGAACATCTGAAGGCCAGTCGTAGGCGCGCATGTTCGGGTATTTGTCGCAAGCTGCCACGACCGCTGCGTTCCACTGCTGCATAAGGCTGTTTGAATAGCCGCCGTCGCTAAGCAGAGTCTTGACGTTGACCCACATCACAGGGTCGTTGCCAATCGCCTGCATCATCATGTCAATCCGTTTACTGAACCCGTAGGGCGAGTGGTCGTAAACATTGTCGGCCTCGTTCAGCCCTAGTGCGAGCACCCAGCAGCCACCGCCGTTCTTCGGCTTGAGCGAAGCCACCGCCTCCTGAGCATTTGGCCGACCTTCGACCTTCTCAACGATTGAGCGAGCATCAGAAATGTCCAGGTATGCGGTGCCGGCACCAACCCGTGCGTATTGGCCGCTGATTCGATCCTTGCGGTTGGGGATGTACTCCGGGTCCTCAAGACCGAGTGATGTTGAGTCGCCAATGTGGGCAACTGTCTTGCAGATGGTGTGGTTGGCCGCGACGGGCACGGACGCAGACTTAACTGCCTTGGTGAGCGGGGTTCGTCCGTTCGCCTTGCTGTCGGTTCCAAAGCCGGCAAGGCCAGCCATGGCGGCTAGGAGAATCAGCCCGCCGGCAACTAGTCCGCCTGTCTCTGCCCGAGTGAGGTTCTCTCTTGACCACCTGCCAGCTCGCCAGTCGGCCCAAAGTCGGCCGAGTGCGCCGTGGCGGATTGGGTTCTCCACATACCTCCAAGAGAGAGCCGAGATCCCGAAGATCGCAGCAAGCTGGAGGACTGTTCTGAGTGGGTCTACTCCCTTAGCCCCCACTGGGGTTGTCAGGGCGATTACAGGGAAGTGCCACAGGTAAATCCCGTAAGAGCGCTCGCCGATCCACTTCATGGGCGCGCAGCCGACGGCCAGGGCAACCCGTGACGCGGGGTGGGCAAGCGCGGCAACCAATATCGCCGTCCCGATCGAAAGGAGCAGGAAGCCGCCTCGGTAGAGGAAGGGGGATGTCTCAGATGTCGCCACGAACATGATCAGGACGACTAGCAGCCCGAACAAACCAGCCCCATCAACAATGTTGCGAGCTCTGGAATTGATCCTCGCGCGCAGCTTTTGGCTCGGCCAAACCATTGCCAAGGCAGCGCCGACAAGGAGTTCTTGGGCGCGCGTGTCAGTTCCGTAATAGACGCGCGAAGGGTCTGAGCCCTCCTTGTACATCAAGGCCATAAGAACAGCGGACGCAACTGCCATTCCCAATGTTGCGAGGGCAAGCTTTGGTCGCAGGAACGCTGCCTTGGAGTCGCGGATCACCTTCACGCCAATCAGCAGGACGAACGGCCAGACGATGTAGAACTGCTCCTCGACTGAAAGTGACCAAAGGTGGTTGAGGGGCGGCGTTGCTCCGAAGCGTTGGAAGTAGGAGACGTCGTGGAAGATCAGCCACCAGTTGTTGACGTAGAAGGTGCCGGTGAGGACCGCAGCGGGGAAGTCAGCTGCTTGGTGCGGTCCGATGACAGTCACCCAGGCAAGGACGAGGATCAGCATCAGGAGGAGGGCTGGGAGCAGGCGGCGGGCCCGAGCCAACCAGAACTCTTTGAAGCGAATCCCGCCTGAGTTGACCATTCCAAGGAGAAGGTCCGTGATCAGGTAGCCGCTCAACGTGAAGAAGACGCCCACGCCCAGCAGGCCGCCCGGTAGCCAAGAGAAGCCAAGGTGGTAGACGATTACCCCGAGGACTGCGATGGCACGCAGGCCATCGAGCCCGGGCATATAGCGCCGCTTGCCCTCAATCGGTTCAGGCATCGGCTCGTCTCAGGCGCAGGTACTTACAACAGGGGGAGTGCGGCACTCCACTAACGCTAACCCCGGCGGCAGATAGGCACCGCAGCTTCCGGACGCAGCCTTTGAGGCGTGTGTCTGCGGGCCTACGGAATCAGGTTGTGATCAAGCGCGAAGCGAACAAGGTCGGCGCGCGTGTCAAGCGCGAGCTTTGACATCAGATTCGCTCTGTGTACCTCAATGGTGCGCTTGGACAGGTGTAGCTGCTCACCAATTTCCTCGTTGGTGAAGCCAAGCGCAACAAGCCTGAGTACCTGAGTCTCACGTTCGCTTAAGGCCTCCGGTGCTGCTCGGTCAAGCTTGGCCATCTCTACGCCGAGGCGACCGTTCACATACGGCTCGCCTCGCATCGCTCTGCGGATTGCCTCATTCAGAGCCTCAGCGCCTTCCGTTCTAAGAACGAACCCAAGCGCCCCGTCGCGGAGGGTCTGGCGGGCAGCCCGGGCGTCAGCGTTACTGCTCAGGACGATCAATCTTGTTTCCGGGGAAACTCCGCCAAGCTCTGCGAGCAGACCTTTGGCGACCTCCGCCTCTGGGCGGACTCCGGGTGAGACGACCAGGACATCCGGCCGGTGGCCGCGTGCATAACGGACAGCTTCCTCTGGACCATTCGCGACCGCAACGACGTCCATATCGTCCTCATCCTGCAGAAGCCGTTGGAGTCCGCTGCGGACCAACTCTTCCCCATCGGCTAGAACGATTTTGATCACAAGCAAAGCGTAATCCGGAATCGACCCATTTCTACGGGTAAAACCCGTAGGGGTGACCGGTGGAGGACCTGCGAATTACTTAGTCTTCGAGCCGGACTGCTCTATTGCAAGTGCAAGCTGCCGCGCAGCGAGCATCTCAATCACAGGAAGCAGCTCAGCTTCAATGTGCTCCCAGTCTTGCTGGGTAGCGGCACGCTTCATCGCCTCGATATTGGCAACAAGCGCAGTTAGGTCAGCGACGCGATTGGAGCCACCACTTGGCCCTCGCGCATTGGGGGAAATCATCGGCCAACCATCTGGTTAGCGTAGCGGCAAATTCTTGCCGCGAGCATAATTTGCCCAGATCGAGCCTACTTCCGAGCTTCGGCCCGCATCACAAGTGGGCCCGCAAGGAGTGCCACGACTGCCGTCAGCACGACTGTGAGGACAATCCCGACTGCTGTCGGGTGGGGAAGTGTCAACAGTACGATCGCGCCAATGGCAACGACGCCAACGCGGAGGAGCGAGGCGAGGGCCTTGCCGCTTGGGTCAGCAAATGCTGCTTTGCCGTCGCCACTCCACCAGGCCGCGAATGCCACAACCAGTCCGAACAGCGCGGTGATGCGAATTCCACGCGACAGGTAGCGCACGAGAGTGTCGAAGAAGGCAGCGGAAGCATCGGCGGGAACAGTCGCGGGCAGCGTGTCCAAATAGAACCAGCGCCCAAGGGCGAGAAGCACTCCAAGCAAAGCCATCGTGCCCGCCAGCGAAAGGCCTGCGGTGACGAGCGTCCGCCTCCGATTCTTTGATGCGGCAACAGCCCCGATGAAGAGGACTGGGGCGAGGATCGTGAAGATCAGAGTCAAGTTCTTCAGGGCGCGAACCAGCCACTGAACATTGGCGAGGGCTGGCGCGTCAAGAATTACAACCTTGCCATCAGTTGTCTGCGCTGCTGGGACCTGAAGCCCCGTCTTGTCAATCGCTGCCTTGACTGGCCCGACGAGCGGTCCAACATCAAGAGTGACTTGCCCCTTGCCAGTCAATTCGACTGCTTTGGCCTTCTTGCCCTCAAGAACATTTACGACTTGCTCGTGTGAGCGACGGCTGATGACCGTCCAGATTTTCGGGAAAGCTGGCGATTCAAAGAACTTCTCTGCAGCCTGGTGAGTGAAGTTCGTCAGCGCCGCCGAGATTGGGCCAGAGAGCGGAGCGGCCTTGGGTGGGAGGTACTGCTCAACCAGCGCCTTTGGGTCAACTGCCTTGTCAATCTGCTTGGTAGTTGCGTCGGCAAGTGCGCTTTGGATTGCCTTGTTCGAAGCGAGCGGCGCGACCGTCTCTACATAGCGGTCTGTGTCCAGAGTTTGGTTCTTGATCCAAGTGAAGCTGAGCGCGAGGAGCGAGAAGACGCATGCGAGGGTGATCAGAACAACGGAGGCCTTGCCGGGCTTGGTTTCGAGCATTCGATTCCTTTCGACTGGCCTGAGGTCTTACCTGCACGAAGTTCACACCGGGTCCTTACAAGGCTCTTACCCACGAGCTTCAAAGTCACAACTGCACATGGGTTACACATACAAACCAAACAAGGAAGTTCGTGGCAGGCACGATTTTCGACGCCTCGCGAAGAGCACGCTTATAACTGCAGGTGTGATGGCAGCGATGGTTGGCTATCAAGCCAACTCTGGGCCGTCTACTGGGATCACTAGCGCTTCAACCAAGCCAGCTGTCAAGACCGCCAAGAAGCACTCCCACGCGGTGAGGACAGCGAGCGTTAACGCTCCGGTCGTCTCAAGCGGTTCGTCTGGGGG
>CAZZKI010000040.1:0-3553 GCA_964654785.1 uncultured Solirubrobacteraceae bacterium | reverse complement strand
ACTCAGAGGATGTCGCGCCGTCTGAACAGTTCGGTGCCGACGATCGCTAGAAGTACACCGACTGCAGTTAGGCCGACGGCGTGGTCCCATGAGAAGCCGTCCTGAATCGCCGACCCATACCAGCGGAAGGCAGATGCAACCCTGACGTCGTGAAGGTCGGGGGAGATCTTCCCGACAAGGTCAACGACATACATTGCGACGAGGGTTCCTGAAGCGATACCGGTCACCGTTCCGGACCTGTGGAGAAAGCCGGCCAGAAGCACCGCGAACCCTGCAAAGGTCAGCGAGATTGGGAAGACATTTCCGAAGCCTGCAGCGAGTGCGCTTGCTGAGGCATGAGCTCCCACGATTTCGGCCATTACGAGGGTCATCGCCCACATCACCAGCAAGTTGACTGCGAGCAGAACCGCAGTGGCAATGAAGGACCCGTAGACCAGCACCCTGCGTGACAGGGGCAGTGACAGCAGTGGGTCCAGGTGGCCATGTTCTTCCGCCCACACCATTGCCCGCGTTGCTGAGCGGATGGCGAAGAAGGCCATCGCGAACGGGACGATGAAGCTGAGCATTTCTACATCTACATACTGGTTCACATTGCTCAGTTCACGAATACTGAAAGCTTGCTTTACCGCCTCGGGGTAGCCCTTGATAGCGGCTCCGATTGCATCTGAGATTGACGGCCACATAGCTGCGATAAGCGCGCACGTTGCCCCAAGGCTGACTCCCCAAACCAGTGGCACTTTCCTCTGGAGGCGCAGGTCACTTCCCAATACCGCTCGCAGCGATTGTCCGGTTCTTGGTGGGGTTGCCGCGCTCATTGTTCGGCTGCCCCGTCGTAGTACTGGATGAATAGCTCCTCAAGCGATGGTGCAGTCACTTCGATGTCGCGAACATCGTGGCGGGCGATCGCCTCAACAATTGGGTTGAGGTCGCCAAGTACTCGGAACTGGACTTGGTTGCCATCAACCTTTACCGCATCAACTCCGGCAAGGGACTCGAATTCGCTGGCTGGGGCCTCCGAGCCGAGAGTGAGCCTCACCTTTCGGTAGGCCCTGCCTTTCATCTCGCCGACGGATTCAATCGCTGCCAAGCGTCCGTCGCGAATAATTCCCACGCGGTCACAGATTCGTTCAACTTCTGTGAGGTCGTGTGAGGAGAGGAAGACAGTTACGCCCTTGTCCCGGTGCTCAGCGACCACAGTCAGGAACTCCTCCTGCATCAGTGGGTCAAGGCCACCGGTCGGCTCGTCGAGGATCAGAAGCTCAGGGTTGTGAAACAGAGCTTGGATAAGCCCGATCTTCTGCCGGTTGCCGCGCGAAAGCTCGCGCAGAGGCTTCGACAGGTCAGCGCGGAATCGTTCGGCCAATTCTTCGGCACTGCCCAGATCTGTCATTCCGCGGAGGCGGGCGAACAACTCCAGCAGCCCACGGCCCGTTGTTCTCTCCTCGTAGGCGAAGTCGCCGTGTAGGTTCCCAAGTCTTCCTCTGATCGCCCGGCTGTCTTGGTGGCTGTCAAGCCCGAAGATGAGCGCCTTGCCGCTGGTCGGATGAAGGAGGTCAAGGAGTGTGCGGATAGTGGTTGTCTTGCCAGCACCGTTGGGCCCCAAAAACCCGAAGATCTCGCCCCGCGGAACCTCAAGCGTCAGGTCGTTGATTCCGCGCGAAGCGCCGTACGACTTTGTAAGCGCATGAGTCTCAATTACTGGGTTCACCCGGCCAGCCTATAGCCGCGCCAGCCTGCCGCGACAGTGTTTTTCACGCCGCGATCAGGTGATCTTCAACCGGCCTATGCAGGCGCGCTTCAAGGTCGAACAGCTTCCGCTCGCGGTAGCCGCGGCCGTCGGCTCGGTGCACGACGATGATCCTGTCTGGCTCAAACTGCGCGAGCGCGTCATGTACGGCCAACTCAGGGTCTGCATCGCCAGCGTCAGACGTACAACTCGCAGCCTCCATTCCCACGGTCCGTTCAACCTCATCTGCGATTTCGCGTGCTGCCTCAATGCTGTGTTCGTCGCTGAACCAATAGGCGAGCGCTGATTTAGCTACGGACGGCACAACGACCTTCAATGTTGAGTCCTTCAATTCCCTTGGCGGAATCTCGTGCTCCAGTTCACCGAGTGAGACATCTGGTGTTACGACCAGCAGCACCTTCTCTGAAACGTTGTTATTCATCTCAACAACCTCCCGCCGTCAACGACGATTTGTGACCCGGTCACATAAGTGGACATGTCTGATGCCAGGAACAACGCGGCCTCTGCGATCTCCTCTGCGTGCCCCAGCCGATGGAGGGGAATCATTTGCTCAAAGGCTCTGATGGCCGCTGCGTCCGCGCCGTGAGTACCTGGAGTCGCGATGCCTCCGGGCGCAACTGCGTTAACGCGTATGCCGTGTTCTGCAAGCTCAAGCGCTGAGCTCTTCGTGAAGCCCCAAGCTCCATGTTTGGAAGCGTCGTAATGGGCGAGTCCTTCCATTGAAGGGTGGAGGGCGTCAATCGAGGTGATGTTGACAATCCGGCCGCGTCGCCCGCCGGCCACCATCTTGCGTGCCGCTGCCTGAGTACAGAGGAAGAGGCCCGTCAAATTCACAGCGATGACCCGCTCGAAGATCGCCGGGTCCATCTCAAGCATTGGCATTGCCGGGTATATGCCTGCGTTGTTGACGAGAACATCAACTCCACCGAATGCCTCGATGCATGAGTTGACCATCGCTTGGACTGAGGCAGCATCGCTTACGTCTGTGGCGATGCCGATCGCGCTCGCCCCCCGGGCGTCGTTGAGTTCCTCCACGAGGTCGTTCCGCTCGCGGTCAGGGTCTGCGATCACAACATTGGCTCCAGCCGCGTGCAGCCGTTCTGCGATCGCGCGCCCGATTCCCATCGCGCCACCGGTAACGATTGCTGTCTCGCCGACGAGCGACGCGAGTTCGTTGCGGACTTGGGTTTCCGATTGGATGCTCATGCCCGACCCTCTCACAGGTCAGCAGGTTGCGCCACACATCTATTCCGGGGCGGCGCGAATGGATAATGGGTCAGTGAGCGAAGTCGCCAACCCTGAGTCCAGCCGTCTTCGCCGCTTCGGCACGGCATCGCTTGTTGTCTTTGCGATCGCATGCGCAAGTGTCGTTCAGGCGCCCCAGTGGGCCCAGACCTCCTACTACCTGCTGACTCAATCCCTCGCCCATGGAACAACCAACATCGACAAGCACCATTGGCAGACGCGCGACAAGAGTTGGTACCAAGGCCACTTCTACTCGGTCAAAGCACCTGGGATGTCAATGCTCTTGGTGCCTCCATTCGTCGCCTTGCGAGCAGTGGGACTCAATACGGGACACACAAGTTCGGCCGAGCGGAAGCGCAAGGCCGCGATCAAGAAGGCTGAGGGGCGGTTGGCGCCGCGGCCAGCTTGGGCGAGGGACGAGGTTCGGGAGGAGCGGTGGATGATCTGGGCCCTTGGGCTGTTTGGAACAGTCCTCCCGGCATTCGGGCTCCTCTGGCTTCTCCGACGGGATGCAGACAGGCTTGTCCCGGGTACCGGAATTGCGAGCGCGATGGCGGTCGG
>CAZZKI010000039.1:1848-8267 GCA_964654785.1 uncultured Solirubrobacteraceae bacterium | reverse complement strand
GCTTGACAGCAACCGAGTGGTCGCCATCAGCAACTGAGCTAAGCGTCTTCGGGCGGGTGCATGACTCGTAAGCACCACCGTCAACTGAGCAACTAACAGTCGCACCGGACTCTGCAGTCCAGCTGATCGACTGAGTTGTCGTACGAGTCAGGCCTGTTACAGAACCGGAAACACTTGGCGCTGCAGGCGCAGTTGCGTCAACCACCCACGTGGCCTGCGCGGCTGAGCTACCACCAACACTGTTAACAGCCTTAACGCTCACGCTGTGCGGGCCGTCCGCAAGACCAGTAACAGCCTTAGGCGATGTACAGGTTGAGTAGCCACCACCGTCAACCGAGCACTGGAACGTGACACCGGTCTCAGTGCTGCTGAAGGCAACAGAACCTGAGGTGGATGTCGTTAGAGCGTCTGGCTTGCTGGCGATCGTCGGGGACACCGGCAGGCTGCCGACAGTCCAACTTGCGCTTGCTGCGCTACTCGTGTTGCCAGCATTATCGACTGCGACAACGCTGTAGGTGTGATCACCAGGGGCCACGCTGCTGAGGGCCACTGGTGGCGCACAGGTGGTGGGCGTTCCACCGTCAAGAGAGCAGCTGTAACGGATCGGCTCTCCTGCTGCTGAAGCGAAATTGAAGCTCGCGTAGGTTGATGACACGAGAGCATCAGGCTTCGAGATAAAGCTAGGCGCTGGTGGCGCAGTGAAGTCAGTCTTCCAACTAACGAGAGAAGGGTCGCTCGTATTGCCCGCAGCGTCAACAGCCTTAACGTAGAAGTTGTGGTAGCCCTCACTGAACCCAATCAGACCGAATGGCGAAGTGCAGCGAACAGCCGGAGATGTATCCCACTGACAGGTGAACGTCAAGCCGTCCTCTAGGCCAACGAATGTCACCCGCGGAGCAAGTGAGTTCGTTGCCACATTGGGCCTACTGACGATCATCGGCGCGGCCGGCGCAACCGTGTCAACCGTCCACGAGGCATTAGCGGCCGGGCCAGTGTTACCGGCAGCGTCAGTTGCCTTAACGGCAAGTGAGTGGCCGCCCTCAGACAGTCCTGACGCAGTCCACGGCGAAGTGCACGCGGAGTAGGCGCCACCGTCAGCCGAACAGGTGAATGTCGCGCCTGCTTCCGAGCTAAAGCTGACAGTCGCACTTGCACTCTTCGCTTGCGCACTTGGCTGGGCCCCGAAGCTTGGAGCCGTCGGCGCTGTGGAGTCAACCGTCCAGCTTGCTGAAGCAGGGAGGCTGGTGTTGCCGGCCTTGTCGACAGTCCTGACGAGAACCTTGTGGGCACCGTCAGCCAAGCTCGAGTAGGAGACCGGTGAGGTGCAAGAAACCGGAGTGTCGGAATCCAGTTGGCACAGGAATGAGCCACCTGCTTCACCGCTAATCGAGATACTCGCACTTGTTGACTTGGTCAGAGCAGATGGAGCCGAATCCAGCGTCGGTGCCGCAGGCGCGACGGTGTCGAGTAGCCACTCTGCGCTAGCCGCATCACCAGTGTTCCCTGCTGCGTCTACTGCCTTGACCCGGAAGGTGTGCGAGCCATCGTCGAGCGAGCTCGCCGCCCAAGGCGATGTGCACGGCGCATACGCAGCTGAATCAAACGAGCAGACAAACGTAGCTCCGGACTCAGCTGTGAAAGCAACTGAAGGAGTGCGTGTCCTGGAGAACGCTGTTGGCTTGTTGACGAGCGTCGGCGCTGCCGGCGGTGTCGCGTCAACCTTCCACGTCACATCAGTTACAAGGCTTCGGAACCCGAATGAAATGGCCTTGACGGACAGCGTGTGGCTTCCATCAGTGAGGGTTGATGAGGTCCACGGTGACGAGCATGCAGCGTAACTGCCGCCATCAACTGAACATTCGAAATCAACTCCCGAATCCGTTGAGCTAATCGAAATGCTCGCTGAGCGTGACGTCGATGTACCGGTAGGCGCGCCGGACAGGTCCGGTGCGGCAGGCGTTACCGAGTCAGCGACAACCCACTTGCCTCCTGCTGGGGCGCTGACCAAGCCGTCCTTGACTGCCAACACAGAGAAGCTGTGCTTGTCAAGTGTGAGGCTCGACATGGCGACAGGTGACTCGCAAGGCGCATAAGGCCCCCCGTCAATTGAACATTGGAACGTCGCCCCTGCTGCCCCGGTGAACGAGATTGATGCGCTGGTGTTAAGAGTCGTGCCTGTTGGAACATCAGCGACGACAGGCGCATCCAACTTGCTGCTGACAGTCCACGAAACAGTGCTGACAGGGCTTTCACCTCCGGCTCCTGTTTGCTTGACGGAGACTGAGTGAGTCCCGTCGGAAAGGCTCGAAAGGGACTTGGGCGAGGAGCAAGCACTGTAAGCGCCGCCATCAACTGAACATTGGAAGGTGGCGCCAGCCTCGCCCTTGAAGCTGATTGAGGCACTGGTGCTCTTTGTGGGCGAAACCGGAACACCCATAATTGGAGCTGCTGGTGGAGCGGTGATCACAAACGGTCCGAAGGGAACGTCAACCGGGGAGACTGCGCTTCTAAGTCCCAGTGTTGACAACGCGTCGGTTGAGCCCCAACACCTGAGCTTGCCGGTGTCAAGAATTGCGCAAATGGAGTCACTGACGGACATGTCTACGGCCTTGCCGCCAAGAGCAGAGGTCGTAATCGTGACCGGAGTATTCGAGAACGAAGATGTCGTTCCATCACCAAAGTAGCTTGGCTGTGCGGACAAAGGGGAGTACATTGAGCCCCAGCACTTGATGTCGCCAGTGGCAAGGATTGCGCAGAAGCGAGCCTTCGATTCGCTGCCACTCCCTCCCTTGAGCGCAAAGATCTTGACTGCGTTTGTGATCCCTACGACCTTTACAGCGCCCTGCATCGAGCCAAGGGTCGTTGTGTTGAAATTGCAGGTGGAGTCAGCAGGCATGTAGATTCGACTGCAGTAGTTGCGGCCGTCGCCAAGTGCTCCGTATTCGCCGCTTCCCCAGCAGTAGACGGAGCCGTCCGACTTAACGGCACAGGAGTTACTGGAGCTTGAAGCGATGTCCGTGAGCCCAGTAAGAACGCCTGTAGTTGGCAACTCCGATGCGGAAGTAACTCCCGTGCATGCGGTCGGGACGTTGTAAGGCTTCTCTCCCGCGTAGGTGCAGGGGTACTTCGGCGCGCCAGAAATTATGTAGTTGACGGCAGCAGGGTTCGCCCTATAAATAAGCTTCTCCCAGCGGCCAAGGTTGCCGGTCGCCGTTGTGGAGTCTTGGCCCCAGCAGTAGGCCTGCCCATCGATCCCAAGAGCGCAAGCAGCACCGTCCTGCATGGCAACCTTCTTGACTCGAAGAGGGAGTGTCGTAATTAGGACAGGCGTGAGCTTGTTGTTGCCCCAGTCACTAGCGTTGCCACTAACCACCGATGAGTTGTTGTCACCCCAGCAAATGACCTGTCCCATCATAAGAACCGCGCAGCCGTTGTAGCTAGCTGGAGGAACCGCTACCTGCCGAGCTTGGGTGGTGCCGAACTGGCCCTCAGTAATTCCAAATGGCGAAACCCAACCATAGCTGTAAGGAGATGGGTAGCTTGAGCCGTCTCCAAGCACTCCGTAGCTGTTGGAGTTGGACCGGCACTTAACTCCACCCGAGCTGAACAGGACACATTGCTGAATCCTCCCCGAGTCAATCTGCATTACTCCACCGTCGAGCGTCTTGTCAACCTGCATCGGGTACTTGTATCTCCCGAGAGTGGCGTCATAGGTGCTCGGTCCGAGTCCGTTCTTCCAGCAGACGAGATCGCCTGCGTTCACGACCTTGGCAATAGCGCAGCTTCCGAACATAGAGTTGCCCAGCGCCAGACCACTTGGATCTGGAGAGGTGCTCGCCGCAGGGGCAGGGCCAGTATTGCCAGAAACCGCCGCAGCAGCTGATGAGTCGACAGACCATACTGCCTCACTCGTGGAACTGTTGCCGGCCGCGTCAGTCGCCTTGACCACATAGCGGTGCTTACCCTCGGCAAGCCCGGAGAGGATCTTCAGCGAGGTACCACAAGGTGCGAACTCTCCACCGTCAAGGGCGCACGAGAGCGATACTCCAGACTCAGAGTCGGATACGAAAAGCGCGACTAGATTGACTGAAATCGTGCCCGTGGGGGCTCCGTCCAAAGTCGGTGCCGGTGGAGGAGTGGCGTCAACGGTCCACGTCTTTGTTGTCTCGGCGCCCTTGGAACCAGCAGAGTCAACCGGCCTTACTCCCAAGCTATGACTCCCATCAGCGAGTCCCGACAGGGCAAGAGGCGAAGTGCAAGCAGTCCAAGCACCGGCGTCCGTCTTGCACTCGAAGGTGTGACCGGTATCGGGGTATGAGAACGAAACTGAAGCGGTTGAAACGCTGACTGTGCCCGTGGGCGCACCAGAGACTGAGACAGGCTTGAAGTATGAGAACGAGATGCTGCCGTCGGTGCCTTGTCCTGAACCGCCAGTCTCACTCAGGGTCGCCTTGATTGATGCGTCAGACGAAGCAGCACTGCGACCGTTCTGACCGCCGTTGCCACCCTTTTCGGTGCTGGTAACAGAACCGCCAGGGTTGCCGCCGCCGCCACCGGAACCGCCGCTGCCGCCGCTGCCGCCCGCGTTTTGGCGACCGTTGGTGCCGGCCGCAAGCGCCGTGCCGTTGTTTGTGGCGGCATAGGCGCCACCACCAGCAGTTCCCTTGGAACCGCCTCCACCACCGCCACCGCCACCGGCGACCACGAAGAGCGAGCCAATGCTGATTCCTGAAGCGCCGCCACCGCCACCGGCGCTACCTGAAGTCTTGTAGCTGCACCAAAGCCAACCACAGTCTCGGGTGCCTGCTGCCCCACCACCGCCACCGCTGAAGTAGCCCCAGCCACCTGAGACTGCGCCGTCACCGTCGCGCTTGCTCAGGCCTGCAGCACCTTTGCAGCCGACCTTGAAAGACACAGTCTGGCCTGTGCTGACATTCCAACTGCCTGTGTAGGAGGCGCCGGTACCACCTGAACCGCCGCCAGTCGACTCGCCGGCACCGCCGGCGCCGCCGCCAGCACCCTTGATGGTGTAGCTGAAGGAAGTCACCCCGACTGGGACAGTCCACGATGCGGCCGAGCCCGCACACGCATAGGAGTTAGTTGTCGCCGAAGCAGGAGCAGCCGAAATGAGCAGCGCTGCGGTTGCGGTGGACGCGAAAAGAACGGCAAAGCGCTTCATGGGGCTCCTAAGTCAAGCTCGGGGTTTGTTGCGGCAACAACGCGACACAAGGTGGCCGCGATCACAGAGTTCTACATAGGTCGGCGGAAATTTGCAAGGTGACAAAGTCACCCTGACGCCAGGTTGCGGTCTGCGAGTCAGTGCTGTGCCGATTAGCCGACTGAAACCATGCGCTCGATCGGGATGCGCGCGAGGTCGGCGATTTCAGCCTCTACCTTGACCTCGAACTTCCCGTCGCGGAGCGCGTCGCGAACCTTCGGCAGCGTGATCATCTTCATGTACTTGCAGGCGGCCATCCGGTTGGCAGGCACGAAGGTGGCTGTTGGGTCAGCTGCTTGGAGCGGGTGAAGCATGCCTGTCTCGGTGGCGATGATCTTGGTGCCACCAGGATTTTGCTTTACATAATCCAACATTCCTCCGGTGGAGAGAATGCTCACTCCCTCCCGGTCAATGTCCCCTGAGGCAACGTATTCCAAGACTTGGGTGGTGCAGCCACACTCTGGGTGCACAAGGAACTCAGCTCCTGGGTTTGCACCGCGCACAGACTCAATGTCTGAAGGCCGAATGCCAGCGTGGACATGGCACTCGCCGTCCCACACGTGAAGGCCGCGGCCAAGCTCACGCTCAACGAACGCGCCAAGGAACATGTCAGGGCCAAAAAGGATCTCTTGGTCTTGGCCGTGCTCGTCCAGAATGTGCTTGACGACTGCGACAGCGTTGCTTGAAGTCACGCACCAGTCAGTCTCAGCCTTCACCTCAGCGGTCGTGTTGACGTACATGACGACGATCGCTCCCGGGTGCTCTGCCTTCCAAGCGCGCAGCTGGTCAGCGGTAATTGAGTCAGCGAGCGAGCAGCCAGCGTCAAGGTCTGGGATGTAGACGTTCTTCTCCGGGGAGAGGATTGAGGCAGTCTCGGCCATGAAATGAACCCCGCAGAAGATGATGTTCTCCTGCTCGCACCTCGCACCCTCGCGGGAGAGGCCAAGTGAATCGCCCACGTAATCGGCGACGTCTTGCACTTCAGGCAGCTCGTAGTTGTGAGCGAGGATGACAGCGTTCTTCTCAGCAGCGAGCTCGCGGATCTCTTCCTGAAGCTCTGCGATTACCTCTGGCGCGAGCACTTCTGGCGCAGGCGTGCCGTCCAACATTGGGAGGGCTGTTCCTGTTGCTTCGCCGTTGCTCATCAGGTGTGCTCGATCAGAAGGGAGAGGTCCAAGGTCGGGGCTGAGTGGGTAAGGGC
>CAZZKI010000039.1:0-1748 GCA_964654785.1 uncultured Solirubrobacteraceae bacterium | reverse complement strand
ACAGCTGCGGCGATGCCACCAGCCATTGCGATGTGGTTCTCCTTCAGCAGGAAAGCGTCGTAGAGGCCAATGCGGTGGTTGGTGCCACCGCCGGCAGCCACAGCCGCCTTCTGCAGCATCCGCAGGCCAGGGTCGGTCTTACGAGTGTCGAGAATTTGGGCGCCAGTTCCCTCCACTGCCTTGACGAACTTGGCAGTCAAGGTAGCTGTGCCAGACAGGCCGCCGAGCAGGTTGAGCGCTGTGCGTTCACCTGTGAGGACTGCTCGCGCTGAGCCGGTGATGGTTGCGACTGGCCCATCCTCACGCCACTCCCCCTCTTCGCACTCAGAGTCAAAGCGTGCTTCAGGGTCAAGCGTCTGGAAGGCGATTCGGGCGCAGTCAAGACCGTAGATAACTCCGGGCTGCTTCTGGATGATCCTGGCGACAGCCTGAAGGCCCTCAGGAACTGAAGCGAGAGTGGTGATATCCCCATCGCCTACGTCTTCTGCCAAGGCGCGGTCAACGACCTCGGCGATCATGCCCCGGTTCACTCCGTTGCTCACTTGGAGGCGCCCTCCAGCAGCCAAGCGCGGGCGAAGCCGTCAAGGTCACCGTCAAGTACCCGTTGCGGGTCTCCGACTTCGACGTTTGTCCTGTGGTCCTTGACCATCGCGTACGGGTGGAGGACATAGGAGCGAATTTGGGAGCCGAAGTTGACGTCTTGGGCCTCCCCCTTTTCAGCCGAAATCTCCTCGCGGCGCTTCTGCTCCTCACGCTCGATCAGCTTTGCTCGAAGCATTCCCATCGCGGTCTGGCGGTTGGCAGTCTGGGAGCGCTCGTTTTGGCACTGGACGACGATCCCCGACGGCCTGTGGGTGATCCTCACTGCAGAGTCGGTCTTGTTGACATGCTGGCCGCCAGCGCCGGATGCGCGGTAGGTGTCAACTTGGAGGTCGTCGTCCTCAATCACAACCTCGCCGGTGTCCTCAATCACTGGGGCTACCTCCACCCCGGCAAAGGATGTCTGGCGGCGGTTAGCTGAGTCGAAGGGGCTCAAGCGAACGAGGCGGTGTACGCCGCGCTCAGCTTGGTAGAGGCCATAGGCGTTTTCACCGCTGGCCTTGAAGGTCGCTGACTTGATCCCCGCCTCTTCACCAGCGGACACTTCAAGCAGTTCAGTTTGGAAACCGCGGCCTTCAGCCCAGCGAAGTTCCATCCGCAGGACCATCTCAGCCCAATCCTGAGCGTCGGTGCCGCCAGCGCCAGCGTTGACCGAAACAAGAGCGTCACCACCGTCATATTTTCCAGAGAAGAGGCGCTCTTCCTCAAGGCGCTCAAGGCGCTCTTCGATTGAGTCAAGCATTGACTCAAGCTCCTCAGCCATTGACTCATCCTCTTTGGCCATCTCAACTAGGTCGTCAAGGTCACCGACATCAGACTCGAGCGAACGGTACGACCCGATCCTGCGTTGAACACGTGCGTGCTCAGCGGACACCTTCGCTGCGTTCTCCTGGTCATCCCAGAAGCCGCCAGCGCCCATCTCCTCTTCGAGTTCGCTTAAGTGAGCGTCAAGCGAAGCTGGGTCAAAGATAATCCGCGAGCAGCTTCAGCTGGTCGCGGATTGCCGCAAGACGCTGCGGTGTAGAGACGGTCTTGGGAGCGTCGGCCACTTATGCCCCGTGGCACTTCTTGTACTTCTTGCCCGAACCACATGGGCATGGGTCGTTACGACCAATCAAGTCTTCCTCTGTGGCGACCCGCTGCTCAAT
>CAZZKI010000038.1:0-8661 GCA_964654785.1 uncultured Solirubrobacteraceae bacterium | reverse complement strand
GAGCAGGGGACTCTTAATCCCAAGGTTGTAGGTTCGATTCCTACGCGGCCCACTTCATGAATTCGGAGCTGGCTTCCATTAACGGATCGATCGGGCCCGCTGCCGATGCGGTTATCCCAGCCACGGACGAGGGCCTCCTCCGAGGCGATGGTGTGTTTGAGGTAGTGCGCCTCTACGAAGGAACGCCGTTCGCGCTGGACGAGCATTTCGCACGGCTGGCTGGCTCGGCAGCCAACCTGCGACTGGGATTCGACTCAGAAGCTCTTAAGAGCGAGGTAGAAGCCATCCTCAGCCAAAACGGGCCAAAGGATGGCTGCCTCCGGATCGTTGCAACCCGAGGTGGCAACAGGATCCTCCTGACTGAGCCACTCCCTGACCGAGGCACAGCTGTGACTTTGGCAAGCGTTGAATACCAGCCGACCATCGTCTTGGACGGCGTAAAGTCGCTCTCGTATGCCGCGAACATGCTCGCTGGGCGGATTGCAGTTGAGAAGGGCGCCGACGAAGCCCTGCTTGTGACTCCCGATGGCATGGTGTTGGAGGCTCCAACTGCAACGTTCTTCTGGGTAAGCGGAGGGGAGATCAATACCCCGCCACTCACCGACAGCATCCTTCAGTCGATCACCAGGCATCACATTCTCGAGACGACTTCCGCAACAGAGGTTTCGATCAGCCTCAGCGAGTTGCTTGACACTGCAGACGAGGCCTTCCTCGCATCAACTACTCGTGAGATTCAGCCAGTTCGGGCAATTGACGGCAAGGAGTTGGCTGCCGAAGGCCCAATCACAGCCGAGCTAGCCGGGCGCTTCAGCGAGTTGGTCGAGTCCCGCCTCGGCGGCGCTTGAGCTCTTGCCTGCCCGCCAGAGCGTTCTCACCGTAGTCGGCAATCGGCCTCAGTTCATCAAGGCCGCGGCAGTCTCAGCGCCGCTTCGCAAGGTCGCGCAGGAAATTCTCGTTCATACGGGCCAGCATCACGACGAGGCGATGTCGCAGGTCTTCTTTGACGAGTTGGGTATCCCAGCGCCGGACTTTGACCTCGGGATCTCAGGCGGCTCTAACGCCGCCCAAGTGGAAGCAATGACCGAGCAGCTGGTTGGCAGGATCACTGCGGCGCAGCCAGCTTGGGTCCTGCTCTACGGCGACACCAACTCAACGCTCGCAGGGGCCCTCGCAGCTGAGCAAGTGGGCGTCCCCGTCGCGCATGTCGAAGCTGGGATGCGCAGCTTCGACATGACGATGCCCGAGGAGGTCAACCGGATCGAGACCGACAAGCGCTCGAGCCTCCTGCTTTGTTCAACCGACACTGCGGTTCGGAACATTGAGGCTGAGGGAATTGACGCTCGCGTGGAACTGGTTGGAGACGTCATGGCAGACGTAGTCTCAATGGTTGGCGACCGGCTGGCTGGGCGCACGGAGATCCTCAACCGCTTTGAGGTAGACAGTGGTGACTATCTCCTTATCACCGCCCACCGTGCTGGCAATGTCGATACCGAGACGGGACTCAGTCAACTCCTGGCGGTACTCGAGGCACTCCCAGGCCCAAAGGTCTTCCCCGTTCATCCAAGGACGCTGTCTCGGTGTGCAGAGTTTGGCCTTAGTGACAGGCTGGAAAAGATTGAAGGCATTCACCTCTGCGAACCCCTGGGCTATGTGGACTTTCAGTGCCTGCTCGCCAACGCGTCGGCGCTGGTGACTGACTCGGGCGGCGCGCAGAAAGAGGCCTACCTTCACGGAGTGAGGTGCGTGACGATGCGGACTACAACGGAATGGACGGAAACGGTTGACGCAGGCTGGAACTTCCTGATTGGACTGAACCCCAAGGCTGCAGAAGACGCCCTTAAAATCAGATTGCCTGAGGAGCGCCCGGCGTTGTACGGAGATGCCCGTGCGGGTGAGCGCGTGGTGGCGGCACTTAGACTGCAGGCTTAGATGCGCGTCGGAATCGTTGGACTCGGATATGTGGGGCTTCCCCTTCTAGTCGCCTTTGGGCGCGAGGGTCTCGAAGTCACGGGCTTTGACGTCTCAGAAGGGGTCGTAAGCCAACTCTCTGGTGGCGTCAGCCACGTTGAAGACATTGCCGATTCAGATCTCGCGGCAGTGGCGAGCCTCGCCAAGTACACGACTGACCCAGCCGAGCTTGCAGAGTGTGATTCGCTGATCATCTGTGTCCCAACGCCCCTGACTGGCAATCGTGAGCCCGACCTTGGCCCGCTCGAGTCCTCAGCCCAGACAATCTCGGGAGTTTTGAACTCTGGACAGATGGTCATCCTTGAGTCAACTACATACCCAGGAACCACCCGCGAGTGCCTTGTTCCGATCCTTGAGCAGAGCGGGTTGAAGGCCGGCAACGACTTTTCTGTTGCCTACTCGCCTGAGCGCGTTGACCCAGGTCGCACCGACCACACTCTTCGCACGACGCCGAAGGTGGTCGGCGGTCTTACTGACGCGTGCCGCCAGCGAGCAGTAGATCTCTACTCAAAGGTTTGCGACGAGGTTCTTCCAGTGTCTTCAACCGAGGCAGCGGAGCTAACAAAGTTGCTTGAAAACATCTTCCGCTCGGTCAATATCGCGCTTGTCAACGAGTTGGCAATGCTTGCCGACCGGATGGACATCGATATCTGGGAAGTTGTTGATGCAGCCGCCACGAAGCCGTACGGCTTCATGGGCTTCGAACCCGGCCCCGGCATGGGTGGGCACTGCCTTCCCGTTGATCCCTTCTACTTGGCTTGGCGAGCACGACAGTTCGACATGTCAACTGAGTTCATTGAGTTGGCGGGCAAGGTCAACCAGCAAATGCCGTACTACTGCGTTGAGCGTGTCACTCGAGCCCTCAACGGGCAAGGGAAGTCTCTGAATGGCTCAAAGGTCCTACTCGTGGGTGTCGCGTACAAGGCCGGCGTCGGAGATATGCGCGAAGCCCCGGCGCTGAAGATCGCACGGCTCCTGAAGGACGCGGGTGCTGAGGTTCTCTACCACGATGAACATGTCCCTGAGATCACATCTCTGGGCCTTTCGTCGACAGACCTCAATGCTGGACTCGCTGCGTGCGACCTCGCGGTCATCGTCACAGCCCACCCGAGTGTTGACCACGACGCTGTTGTTTCGAATGCTCCATGGACGCTTGACCTTCGAGGAGTCACGGGCCCCGATGGCGACTCCTCGGAAAGGCTCTAACGGGCGATTTCCTTGAGTGACCGCCCTCGCATTGCAGTAGTTGGACTCGGCTACTGGGGGCCCAATCTCGTCAGGAACTTCTCCGCCATGGGCTCATGTGATCTCGCGGCCATCTGCGACTTTGACCCCGCAGCGCTCACCAAGGCCTCTGAGATGGCACCCGAGGCCCGCACTACGGATGACTTGGATTCGGTCCTCGGGGACGACTCGATTGATGCTGTTGCGCTTGCCACTCCAGTCCCAACCCACGCTGACCTCGCTGTCAGGGCACTGGAAGCTGGCAAGCATTGCTTCGTCGAAAAGCCGCTGGCCAAGTCAGTTGCTGATGCAGAGCGCGCTGTCGCTGCCGCTGACGCTGCTGGCAAGAAGCTGATGGTGGGTCATTTGCTCGAATACCACCCTGCTGTTGAGGCTTTGGCCAAGTTGATCGAAGAAGGCGAGCTTGGTGAGCTGCGCTATGTCTACGGCAACCGACAGAACCTTGGGCAGCTTCGATCTGATGAGAACGCCCTCTGGAGCCTTGGAGCTCACGATGTCGCCGTCATTCTCTCGCTGCTTGGCGAGGAGCCGTCCCAAGTCACAGCAGTCGGTGAAGCCTATGTGCGCCCTGGGGTCGAAGATGTCGTCTTCGGCTACCTTCGCTTCCCATCCGGAGTCGCAGCCCATATGCACCTCTCTTGGCTGGACCCCCACAAGGAGCGGCGCATCACGGTTGTCGGTTCAAAGCGAATGGCTGTGTTCGACGACATGAAGATTGAGGGCAAACTCACCGTCTACGACAAGGGCTTTGACGAGGACACCAATTCGTGGGGTGAGTACATCACCCGAGCTGGTGGCTCTTGGGCACCTCGGCTTGGGAACACTGAGCCTCTTCGCACTGAACTGGAGCATTTCGTCTCAGCGATAGTGAACGACACAGAGCCGAGAAGCGACGGCAGGTCCGGACTTCGGGTCGTAACTGTGCTGGAAGGCCTTCAGAGCGCGCTGGAGGACGGCAAGTGAGCAACAACATCGATCCAACTGCCAAAGTTGCAGGAGATGCTCAGATAGACCCGACTGCGGTCGTACGCGCAGATGTTGAGATTGGCTCAGGCGTAGTCGTTGAGGCCGGAGCCGTCATCTGCTCTGGAACCAGTCTCGGCGCCGGCTCAGCCGTCGGAGAGAACAGCATTGTTGGCCGCGAGCCTCGCTTGGCCTCACACAGCCGCGCACCACGCAAGCCCTTTGGCCGAACTCTCGTCGGAGAAGGCGCCACTATCTGTGCCGGAGCAATCGTGCTGGCAGGAGCTGGGATCGGAGATGGCTGTGTGATTGGTGACCAGTCCCAGATTCGTGAACGGGCACAGATTGGTGACGGCACAGTAATTGGGCGAGGCACCACTGTGGACAACGATGTTGTTGTAGGGAACAGGGCCCGCATCCAGACTCTCGTCTACGTAACTGCGGGCAGTGTTGTTGAGGACGATGTCTTCATTGGCCCTGGTGCCGTTACGACCAATGACGACACGATGGGTCGCCACGATGGGAGCGTGCCGCTCCAGGGCGCGACGTTGCGTAGAGCGTGCCGGATCGGTGGCGGTTCAGTGATCCTGCCCGGCGTCGAAATCGGCGAGGAAGCTGTCGTTGGCGGCGGGGCGGTCGTTAAGCACGACGTTCAGGCCCGCACAGTTGTTGTTGGAGTCCCGGCGCGCCGCATCGGCACAGTGGACGACGACGAGTTGCTCGAAAACTGGCGCTAGCCCCGAACCCGTAGGGCGTCAGGTCTAAGCCGAGCAAACAGCCAGCGACCTTGGGATTCAGCTATCGCCGCGGGATGGTGCCTTCGGAGGCCTCGGTCCAGATGATCTGGTCGCGGCCGGGCCCAACACCGATAAGCGTCACAGGTACACCAGTGAACTCTTCAACAAAGCGGATGTAGTCCTTCGCTGCCTGTGGCAGGTCGTCGAACTCCCTGCAGCCAGTGATGTCTTCTGACCAGCCCGGAAGGTCAACGTACTTGCCGCTTGAGTGGTGGAGCACGCTCTGGTGGTACGGGAAGTCCTCGAACTCGACGCCGTCCTTGCCGAGATACGACGTCGCGACCCGCAGAGTGTCTAGGCCTGAAAGAACGTCAAGCTTTGTAAGGACAAGCGCAGAGAGCGAGTTGATCCTCGCTGCGTAGCGGAGAGCAACAAGGTCAAGCCAGCCGACGCGGCGTGCGCGCCCTGTGGTGGTTCCGAACTCGCCACCCTTTTGCCGGATTGACTCGCCAAGGTCGTCGTCAAGCTCGGTTGGGAAGGGGCCTGAGCCGACGCGCGTGGCGTAAGCCTTGGTGATTCCCCAGACCTCGTCAATGTCGCGAGGCCCGACACCAGCGCCGATGCAAGCTGCACCTGCGATTGGGTTTGAAGAGGTAACGAAGGGGTAGGTGCCGTGGTCAATGTCGAGGAGAGCGCCTTGCGCTCCTTCGAAGAGGACTGTTCGCCCCGCGTCAAGGTCGTCCCAAGCAAGCTTCGCGCAGTCACGAATGTGTGGCTCGAGCCTGTGGCCGTACATCAGGTACTCGTCAGTCATCGCTTGAAGGTCAAGGCTTGCGTCCTTTTGGAATGGACGCAGCGAAAGCCTCTTTGGCTCCATTGCAGCCATGATCTTCTGCTTGAGGATCTTCTCGTCCAGCAGGTCCTGAACTCGAATTCCAAGCCGGGCTGACTTGTCAGCGTAGGCTGGGCCAATTCCGCGCCTAGTGGTACCGATCTTGGCCTCACCAAGCTTGGTTTCGCCAGCGTGGTCGAGCAACAGGTGGTACGGCATGATCATGTGGGCATTGGCGCTGATCCGCAGGGTGGAGATGTCCACGCCCTTGCGCTTGAGTTCATCCAGCTCAGAGGTGAGTACGGCTGGGTCGATCACGACGCCATTTCCGATCACGCAGGTGGTTCCTGGGTGAAGGATCCCTGAGGGGATCAGGTGCAGCTTCCACTCAACGCCGTCACGGACAATCGTGTGGCCAGCATTGTTGCCACCCTGAAAACGGATGACAGTATCCGCCTGCTCTGCGAGCAGGTCGGTGACCTTCCCTTTTCCTTCGTCGCCCCACTGGGCGCCGACAATCACGATTCCTGGCATTTGAAGTGATGGAGTCTACGCGGCCGCGTGGCGCGGCCTCGGTTAGTCGTGGCGCTCGTGCTCGTGTTGGAGCGTCATGAAGCGCGGATATTGCGCTTGGAAGCTCAGCTTGACTGTCTTCAGCTCGCCGTTTCTGTGCTTGGCGATGATCAATTCCGCGAGTCCTTGGTCCTCGGACTCTTCCTTGAGGTAGTAGTCATCGCGGTAGATGAACATGACGACGTCAGCGTCCTGCTCAATCTGGCCGGATTCACGCAGGTCAGAGAGCATTGGCCGCTTGTCGGTTCGTGATTCAACGCCACGGGAGAGCTGTGACAAGGCGATCACTGGAACTTCAAGCTCGCGGGCGAGGATTTTTAGGCCACGGCTCATCTGGCCGACCTGCTCAACACGGCTGTCGTAGCGGCCGTCGGCTCGCATTAGCTGCAGGTAATCGACGATGATCATTCCGAGGCCGCCACTGCCGTCACCGTTGCGGAGCTTCTGGTGCAGGCGGCGGGCTTTCGCTCGAATTTCCATGATGCCGATGTCAGACGAGTCATCAACGTAGAGCGGGGCCCTTGAGAGCTCATCACAGGCGCTCAAGATCTTCGGCCAACGCTTCGGGTCCACTGTTCCCTTACGGAGGCGCTCGCCGTGCGTAACTGATTGCGACGCGACGAAACGTTGAGCGAGCTCTGCTTCTGACATTTCCAACGAGAACAGAGCGACTGGCTTGCCGTGGGTGAGAGCAGCGTTCTCGGCGATGTTTGTGACGAGTGCTGACTTACCCATTGAAGGTCGAGCGGCGATGATGATCAAGTTGCCTGGCTGGAATCCGCCTGTTACGGCGTCAAGGTCGGCAAATCCCGAGGGGGTGCCGCCCATTGGACGGTCACCACGGGAGAGAGCCTCCATCCGGTCAACCTCGCGGTCAAGGATGTCTGCGACTGACGCGAAGTCCTTCTGGCTGTCGTCGCGGGATACATCAAGGATTGACATCTCGGCCTGTTCGACGAGATCACGGGCTTCGCCGTCACGATTGGTGATCGACTCTTGGATCTCGTAGGTGGCCCGCTGAAGGCGGCGGAGCAGAGCCGTGCTCTTGACGATGCTCGCGTAGTTCCGAACATTCGCCGCAGCGGGCGCAGCGGCAGCCAGCGAGTCAACCATCGCCTCGCCTCCTGCGTCTTCGAGCTTGCCGACCTTCCGCAGTTGTTCTTTGAGGAGGAGGGTGTCAATCGGCTCTCCGGAGTTGTAGAGAGTGACCATTGCCTCGTAGATGGCAGCGTGCTGGGGGCGGTAGAAATCTTCGGGGCGAAGCTGCCCTGTGATGACGACTTCGTAGAGGGTCCGCTCTGTAAGAAGAATCGCCGAGAGCACTGCCTGTTCGGCATCAACGTCGTGCGGAGGTGCAGCACTGCGCTCAAGCGAGGCGAGTTCAGCCGAGAGTGATGTTCCATCAGGATTCACAGTCGTTCGAGCGTAGCGCCGCGACTAGGCACTAAGCACGGAAAAGGGCCGCATCCTGCGGGCCTTTTGTGACTTTCTTAGCTCTCTGCAACAACCATGGTCTTAACCGAGGCGGTGTTGCCACCAGCGATCTCGACTTCAACCATGTGGGTGCCGATCTGCTTGATCGGCTCGGCAAGGCGAACCTTGCGCTTGTCAACCTTGATGTTGCGGGCATCCCTGATCGCGTCAGCGACGTCAGCGGCGGTGACAGACCCAAAGAGCCTGCCGTCTTCGCCAGCCTGGCGAGAGATAGTGAGGACTGTCTTGGAAAGGAGGGCTGCGTACTCGCCTGCACGGGACTCCGCGTCACGGCGGGCTGCTTCCTCTTCCTCCATACGACGCTTCGCTTCAGCGATTGCAGCGTCGGAAGCCTCGCGAGCAAGACCACGAGGGCCAAGGTAATTGCGCATGTAGCCCTTTGAGACGACTACGACGTCGCCCTTCTCGCCGAGCTCGGCAACGTTGTCAAGGAGAATTGCCTGTGGCATCAGCGACGGTCTCCACGATCGCCGCGGTCTCCGCCACGACGGTCATCACGGTCGTCACGCTCTGAGCGAACGAGTCGCCCCTCAATATCTACGTGCTCTGCAACATAAGGAAGCAGTGCGAGCTCGCGGGCACGCTTTACAGCGTTCGCAATCTGGCTCTGGTGGCGACGGCAGGCGCCGGTGATGCGACGGCCGCGCAGCTTGCCGCGATCCGAAACGAACCGACGAAGGGTTGCCACGTCACGCCAATCAACGTGCTCGACCTTGTCCTTGCAGTACGGGCAGGACTTGCGGCGGCCGGAGCCCATCCGCTTATCGCGCCTACGTGAAGGCTTTGTGCTGCGCTGTTTTGCCACTTGTTCCTTGGTTCTCTTGTCTAGAAGGGAATGTCCTCATCCCC
>CAZZKI010000037.1:0-8726 GCA_964654785.1 uncultured Solirubrobacteraceae bacterium | reverse complement strand
GGCAACTGGCTGAGTTTCGAGAGCTTTAAACCACATTGGCTGTAGCTCACGCGGCGGTCCGGGAAGGACGACCACAACGGGTCCTGATTTGCCTGAAGGTGGGACCACCAGGCCTGGAGCTGTCCCTACGGGCTCGAGGATTTCAGCCCCTGCAGGAATAACTGCCTGTTTTCGGTTGGCGGCCCGAACCGCGTCCATATCGAGGTTCGGCCAGCGTGCGCTTAAACCTCGAAGGATCTCTCCAATGCGCTCCTCGAGGGGCTCGTCCAAGACCATCTCTCGACCTTGAAACCGCCCGACTACCTCAGCCGTCAGGTCGTCCGCGGTAGGCCCCAATCCTCCACTGGTGACCACAAGGTCGAGACCGGCAAGAGTCATGGCCTCCAAGGCCGCTTCCAAGTCTTCTGGTCGGTCGCCAACAACTGTGATCTGGGCAGGCTGCACACCGACATTCCGCATTTGCTCCGACAGCCACGGCCCGTTCCTATCGGAGATGATGCCGGTCAAAACCTCGGTTCCCGTGATGAGGATCCCGCCGCGGATCAAAGCGTTCCCGTTCCAATCAGCACGAGGATTAAGAGTCCGGCCGCGAAACCAGCCCCGAGAACCCAGTTGGGAACCCGCCTTGAATCTTTGTCTCGGTCCTGCAAGCCCCGGAATGTCATAGCCGGGTCTGGAGACCCGGAGCGGATCACGTACAGCTCAACAAGCGGCTTGGGATCAAGTCCAAGCGACTGTGCGTAGGTCTCTAGAAACTTGCGCACGTAGACCTCTTCGGGAATGACCTGCCATTCCTCATTCTCTAGAGCACGGAGGAACTTCGCCCGAATCTTTGTCTCCTCCTCGATGTCGGAGATGTCGATTCCCTGGCGCATGCGCGCCTCGCGAAGTGTCCGACCGATTTCCACTACTGAGAGGCTACAACGAGCCGACTAGGCGTCGTCACCGACGTCTAGTGAGGCTTGGGCCGGCTCAGTGCTGGAAAGCTGTGAAAGGACCCTTGGAAGGTCTGCCTCAGTGATCAGTACCTGCCGAGGCTTGGACCCTTCATAACCTGAGATCACACCGCGACGTTCGAGCATGTCAATCAGACGACCAGCCCGGGTGTAGCCGACTCGAAGGCGGCGTTGCATCATGCTTGTTGAGGCAGTTTGCATCTGCGCTACGAGCGTGATTGCCTCTTCGAGCAGCGAATCTTCGTCCGGGTCAAACTCGTCGCCATCGCCTGAGCCTGAAGCCTCTTCGACCACTTCCTCAAGGAGCTCCTCGTTGAAGGTTGGCTCCCCCTGTGCCCGCCAGTACTCGCAGAGGGCTGCGATCTGCGCCTCATCGATGTAAGCGCCCTGAATCCGCTGGAGCTTTGACGACCCGACTGGTGCAAAGAGCATGTCGCCCTGGCCAAGAAGCGTTTCGGCACCGTTTTGGTCCAATATCACTCGCGAGTCGGTTTGTGACGAAACAGCGAAGGCGATTCTGGACGGAACGTTTGCCTTGATCATTCCGGTGATCACATCAACCCTTGGCGACTGTGTTGCGAGCACAAGGTGAATTCCTACGGCCCGAGCCTTTTGCGCCAGACGGATGATGGCATCCTCAACCTCTGTGGGCGCGACCATCATGAGGTCAGCAAGCTCGTCAATTACGCAGAGGATGTAGGGCAGCTTCGGCTCTCCCCTCCGCTCCCTTGACTCGTTGAGCTCCACCAAACCACGAGTACGCGATATCGCCATGAGGGCATATCGCTGCTCCATCTCACGCACAAGATTGGCCAGCGCATTGGCCGCCTGACGTGGGTTTGTGATTACCGGAGTCATGAGGTGAGGAACACTTTCGTAGTGGTTCAACTCAACTTGCTTGGGATCGACCAGAACGAGACGCACGTCGCGAGGCGTAGCGCGAAGAAGAACTGAACTGAGCATCGCGTTAACGCAACCGGATTTTCCAGCTCCTGTCGTACCGGCGACAAGCAGGTGCGGCATCTTGGCTAGGTCAGCACCGATTGACCTCCCTGCTACATCCTTGCCCAGCCACACGGTCAAAGGAGACCATCCCTCCGGTGGCGCCTGCCAGACATCTCCAAGCGTCACCATCTGACGTTCCTCATTAGGCACTTCGACCCCGACTGCCTGCTTGCCTGGAATTGGAGCGAGGATCCGAATGTCAGTTGAGGCGAGAGCGTAGGCGAGGTCGTCGCGGAGCTGGGCAACCTTGCTGACCTTTGTGCCGGGGGCCAGTTTCAGCTCAAATCGAGTGATGTGTGGTCCAGACACAGTGCCGACAATCTCGGCCGCAACTCCATGGTGTCCAAGCGACTCCACAAGGCGCTGAGCAATCTCGGCTTGATTGGTTGATCCCTTGGTTTTGGAACGAGGCGAGCGGAGCAAGAGACTCTTTGGTGGTTGCTTCCACTTGAAGCTCGGATCGTCGGTCGTTGCCGAGCGGTAGCGACCCATTGGGGTCAGGGATTCCTCCGCTTCGGGCTCTTCTTCGGTATCGGCCCCAGCGCTGACGGCAACAACCTCGTCAAGCTCGTCAAGAGCCTCATCTATTCCGATTGATGCATCAACAGGGTCCTCTTCGACTGTCCATGAGGGATCATCGAGTTGGTCCGCTTCCGGTGGAGCACCCGCTTCTACATGGGTTGCGCGGACAACTAATTCATCTGGCTCAGGCTCCGGTGGAAGAAGACGCTCACTCGGAGTCTTCTTCGGCTCAGGTTGAGTCTTGCTCCGCGCCTTCCGGTCCTGGGTTCGGTCAGACGCAGCCTGAGAGAGCGCGCGGGTGGCATCAGTTATTCCGGACAGGCTCCGGTCAAAAAGCCACGAAAGACTCACGCCAGAAATCAGCAGGAGGCCGGCGCATAGCCCGAAAACGGCGATGAGATGGGTTCCGATAATTCCCACGGCAGCGCTTATCGCCGCGAAAAGACCTTGGCCGAGCGCTCCACCGTTGACCTTGAGGGCTGCAGTTGACCAACCCGGCACCATGCTCGAACCGAGCCCGAATGTGCCCACTGTCAGCATCAGGCAGACGGAGGCGAGAACAATCCCGAGGCCGATTTGAGTCTTGCGTGGGAACGGCAATGATTCGCGCGCTATCAAGAGAAAGCCAGCACCAATCAGCAATACGGGCGTGAGGACGGCGATCTGACCGACGAGGATCCTGAAGCCACTATCGAGGCCCTTCCCCACCGGGCCACCGGACCAGCCTCCCCAGATGACAGCGGCCATGAAGGTCCCCAGAACGATCAGGCCGAGGCCTGTGAGATCAATCTGAATAGGCGTCAAGCCTCCGGCCGGCGACTTTTGCCCACGGGACCTAGATGAGGCAGAGCGGGATTTAGCTTTGGGAGCTGCGCCCCGGGAACGCGCTGCCGGCTTCCTTTTCGGAGCCGATGCTTTTTGAGACTTCTTTCGGGCAGGTGTTTTCTTGTTGGCGGCCATTGCTAGCCCCTTCGACATACAGGCGTTCTGTCCTTCCCGCCCTAAGATGCTTCTATGGAGCAATGGCCAGATCCCGGACGAGCGATTCGCATTCTCGTAGTCGAGGACGACGAGGACATCGCAGCTGCCGTCAGCAGACTTCTTCGCGCCGAAGGGCTAGAGACCAAGGTTTCAGTGGATGGTCCCACCGGCATTTCGGACTGCGCAACATTCAAACCAGATGTTGTCCTACTTGATCTGGGCCTTCCGGGGATGGACGGCGTCGACGTCGCGCGGAGCCTTAGGGAATCCGGATTCGACGCTGGAATTATCGCTGTCACGGCAAGAGATGCAAAGGAGTCCACAGTTGAGGGGCTTGATGCCGGTCTCGACGACTATGTTGTGAAACCGTTTGATCGAAGCGAACTCCTCGCGAGGATCCGCTCCGTCCTTAGACGTCGGCCTCCTTCTGGCGCTGCGGCTCTGGTCGCTGGAGAGCTTGTGCTTGATCCTGACTCCCAGATCGGCACAATCTCGGGTCGCGAACTCGCCCTGACCAAAATGGAGTTCGAAATGCTCTCCTACATGGTCCGTAACCGCGGGGTTGTCATCTCGAGGCAGCGTCTGCTTGAGGACGTTTGGGACTACTCGCCATACGCCGAGACAAACACCATTGAAGTGTTCGTCTCCAACTTGCGGCGAAAGCTTGAGGAAAACGGCGAGCCCCGCGTGCTAGAGACTGTTCGTGGCACCGGCTACGTAATTCGGGGCTAGTCATCCTGTCCCGGCTTCCCATTCGGTGGCGACTCAGCGTTGGTTCCGCCCTGCTGACTTTCGTGATTCTTCTGATCTTTGGCGCGGCCATCGGAGTCACTCTCACAGACCGGGTGACAGTTGACTTCAACAAGGAAACGGCCGATGCGGCGGACACACTAGTAAGCGGCATACAGGTTGTTGGAACTGATTCGGGCTGGGTCGTGCGAGGGACAAAGCTCGACGACTTTGCCGCCTCGCAGCACGCTCACGCGCGCCTTCTTTCCTGGTCGGGAGACCGAATTGATGACACTGCAGGGGCGCCTGATCTGGGACTCACCCAGCCCGGAGAGCGGACTCTTTCCGGCCAACGGACGGTGACTCGTGTTGTTCCTGTCGAACCGGCAGGCTACGCGCTGCTTCAGTACACGCGCCCGGTGAAGGCACTCCGCGAAACTGTTCTGACCCTCTGGATCTTCATTGTTCTCGGAGTTCTTGCCGGCGCAGGCTTGGCACTTCTTGCAGGACTCGCGGTAGCCCGGCAGGCGATGCGGCCCGTCTCTTCTCTCACTTCAGCTGCAAAGAGAATCGCCAGCTCGGGCTCTATGACCGAGGAAATCCCTGTGCCTTCATCGCATGACGAAATCCACGATTTGGCTCTCACTCTGTCAGCCGCGTTCGAGTCACTTGATGACGCCAGAGCGACAACCGAGGTCGCCTTGGATAAGCAGAGAACCTTTGTAGCGGATGCCTCCCACGAACTTCGTACACCCTTGACCTCTCTCATCTCCCGCCTCGAAATGCTTGAGGCAGAAACGGAGGGTGATGCGCACGAGGATGCTGAGGCCTCCCTCAGAAGTGCACGCCGGATGGCAGTGCTCGTATCAGACCTTCTGATGATCGCTAAGGCTGACGCTAGTACGAGAGACCCAGCGGAAACTCCTGCCAGCCAGATCATCGAGACGGCGGTTGCAGATGCCACTGCGGCTCTTTCCGGGCATCAGCTGACTGTTGAAAGCGATGACACGATTCTTCTCTGCGAACCAGCACCCCTCTCCCGCGCAATTAGGAATCTGATCGAGAATGCGGTGCGTTACGGTCCAAATGACGGAACGATCGCGATCAAAGCTAACTCCAACCAGAATGGTTGGGCCTGCACAGTGGAGGACGCAGGGCCGGGAATCCCGGAGAGCCGCCGAGCTGAGGTTTTCGGAAGGTTTGAACGTGCTGGCGGAGATGCGGCCGGGAGTACCGGGCTCGGTCTGGCAATCGTTCAGGCAGTGGCAAAGAGCCACGGTGGTGAGGCCAAGATCGGAGATTCATCTCTGGGTGGCGCGCTAATCGAAATCAGCTTGCCGCAAGAGGCTGTTGTCGGGTCAAGCTTCGATGACGACCGGCAATACAAGAGGTCTACGGCGTAGGGATGACCCAACCGTTGACGCCACGGCGTCGTGAATTCGACGTTCAAGCTCGTCCCGGTCACGCTCCCCTATCTCGGCAGCATCGGCGCAGGCCTGCGTAACAGCTTCGGCTACTGACTCAAGTACGAGGTCCGTAGCTTCACTCTCTGGGATTCCTCTGAGGAGAACCTCGGGGTCGGCAACCGGCTCGCCAGTCTGGGCGCTAAGCGCAGCCACAACAACGATCACACCGTCGTCAGCAATTGTTCGACGGTCGTGTACCGCGGCCTCGGAGGGCTCACCGAGCTCCATACCATCTACGAGGAGAACCCCAGCGTGTTCGGGCATACCGAACCGTGCTCCAGTCCCGTCGATATCGAGCGGAGTTCCATTCTCGGACTCAAAGATTGATTCAGCTGGGATACCAACTGACTCAGCAAGTTCACGATGGATCTTCAGTCGTTTAGCGTCTCCGTGAACGGGCATCAGGTATTCGGGCCGAACGAGGTTGAGCATCAGCTTGAGCTCTTCTGCGTAGCCATGACCCGAAGCGTGAATCGGTGCGTCGGCGGCGGTAACAACCGTGCATCCAATCTGAAAAAGGCGATCAATCGTCTCGTTGACGGCGCGTTCGTTGCCAGGAACGGGTGTGGCCGAGAAAACGATCGTGTCCCCGTCGTGAAGCTCCACCTGAGCGTGATCTCTGTGCGCCATGCGGCGAAGCGCAGAAAGAGGCTCACCTTGAGAGCCTGTAGACACGATCACGACTTGGGAATCAGGTAGTTCGGAGATCTGCCGAGGCTGGATGAGGACTCCGTCGGGGATATCAATATGGCCGAGCGCGCGTGCAATTTTGGAGTTCTTCTTCATCGAGCGGCCGACCAACGCCACTTTGCGACCAGTCAGAACAGCCGCGTCTACAACCTGTTGAACACGATGAACATTTGACGCGAAGCTAGTAACGATGATCCGTCCCTCGCACTGCTCGAAGACCTTCAGCAGTGCGGGCCCAACCTTGCTTTCAGAGATCGAATACCCGTCCCGGTCTGCGTTCGTTGAATCGCCGCAAAGCAGAAGGACCCCCTCAGAGCCAAGCTCAGCGAGGCGAGCAAGGTCTGCCGGCTCCCCGTCCACGGGAGTCTGGTCAAACCGGTAGTCACCTGTGAAGAGGACGCGCCCGGCTGGAGTGTTGATCACAGCCGCTCGAGCATCAGGAATTGAATGCGTCAGGTGGACTGTCTCAATTGAGAAGGGACCAGCTTGGATTACCTCGCCGGCGTCAACCGAGACAAGTGAATCGTCAGCGAGGCGATGTTCCTTCAACTTAGACCGCGACATTTCCACTGTGAGAGGTCCGCCAATGATCATCGGGACGGTTGTGGCCCCGATTTCACGGAGGAGCCACGGAAGGGCTCCAATGTGATCTTCATGTCCGTGAGTAAGGACAATCGCCTCAATCGCGTCCGCCCGTTCAGCAACGTATTCGAAGTCCGGAAGGATCAGATCAATCCCAGGCAGATCGCCACCCGGAAACCGAAGTCCTACATCAACGATCACAAGGTGCCCGGCCCACTCGACAACTGCCATGTTCTTGCCGATTTCGCCTACCCCGCCAAGCGGCAGGACGCGAACGGAACCGTCACGACTACTCAATTGAGAATGCCGACTTCCCGCATCGCTGTCGCAATCACTTCGCGCTCCGCTTCGGTCGCCTTCACCATGGGGAGTCTCAGTTCCCCGCCCGGCAGGCCGGCAAGGTCCAGAGCGGCCTTAATGGGAATGGGGTTCGTCGTAACCCCGAGTGCGTCGTAGAAGGGCCTAAGCGGAGCGTCAGCTTCCGCTCGATTTGGGCTCTCAGCTACTTCCCTCATTTGGGTGCCAACCAGATGGCTAGCGACCAAGATCCCGCCTACTCCCCCAGCGTCCAGTGCTGCCGCGAAGGAGTCATCGTTGCCTGCATAAAGATCAAGTCCCTCAATTGGGGACGGATTCCCAGGGCGTGCTTGCTTCATTCCAACGATGTTGGAGTGGGCTGCGCCGAGCTCAGCTGCAAGTTCGTCGCTCATGTCCAGACCCGTTCGGGTCGGAACGTTGTAGAGGACAACAGGCAGGTCAGTTGACTTTGCGATGGCCTCGTAGTGCAGGCGCAGACCGGCCTCGTTAGGGCGATTGTAATAAGGGGTAGAAGACAGAATTGCTGCCGCGCCTGCTTCCGTTGAGCGCTCGGTAAGGCGGACTGCGTGTGCAGTGTCGTTCGCTCCCGCGCCAGCGATCACAGTGAGCCTTTCGCCGAACTCAGACACAACGAACGCGATCAGGTCAATCTGCTCGTCGTCAGTGAGTGTTGGTGCTTCGCCGGTTGTGCCAGCTACAACAACTCCGTCGGAACCGTGCGTAACAAGGTGCTCAAGAAGCGTGCGCGTAGCATCGAAATCAACGCTTCCGTCAGCCGCAAACGGCGTGACCATCGCTGTGATGATTGTCCCGAGTTTGCTCTCTGCGCTGTTGCTCAAAGAATCTTCTCCAGACCAACCGTCAGGCGTTCTGGCAAGTCCGCAATCTTACGAATCGCGAGGACTACGCCTGGCATGAATGCTTTTCGGTCAATGCTGTCATGGCGGATGGTGAGTGTTTCGCCGTGACCACCAAAGATGACCTCCTGGTTAGCGACCATGCCGGGTAAGCGCACTGAGTGGACTGGAGGCTCTGTGCCCGTGACTTCAGCGATTCGTTGGGCCGTCAATGCGGCCGTACCAGATGGCTTGTCGAGCTTTGCCGGGTGGTGCAGCTCGATGATCTCCGCATCAGGCAGAGACTTGGCGGCTTCAGCAGCAAACTGCATCATCAATACTGCTCCGATTGCAAAATTCGGCGCGATCAAAATGTTGGCCCCGTCAAGCCCGTTGAGCTCGGCAAGGTCAAAGCCTGTGGTTCCAACTACCGCGTGCACACCAGCTGCGTTGGCCTGACGAATATTTTCAACTGCCACTGAAGGCTGTGTGAAGTCCACCAATACGTCGGCCGAGGGCAAGACATCCGCGATTGCAGTGCCAAGAGTTGGGTCTGCACGGCCAGTGAGTTCCATGCCGTCGGCTTGCTCCACCGCGGCACAGACCTCCTGGCCCATGCGACCTTCACTTCCGGCAACTGC
>CAZZKI010000036.1:5543-8841 GCA_964654785.1 uncultured Solirubrobacteraceae bacterium | reverse complement strand
CAATGGCCTAGCGGCCATCGGCAGTAACCGCGCGCGCCGCGGCAGAAGCCGCGCCACACGCTTCGAATTGTTAACGCCGACGGCGTTAACAAGGCCATTGGTATTAACCGCGCGCACCGCGATCAGGGGGCGCGGTGGATCTCGGCAAGGAAAGCCTGCGGGCTGAGTATCCGAACCCCTTGATGTGTCCCAAGAGGTAATAGATGCCGTCGATCACCGGTGATCAATAGCCCAACTTGGGCTTCGTGCGCAGAAGCCAGAATCACGTCGTCTGCGGGGTCGCCACTTGTTGCTTCGGGCTGTGAATGCGGACTAGGCTGGACAGTCTCTGCAAGCTCGCGGAGAATTGCCAAGTGTTCGCGAGCGTCGGTTTCGTCAACACCGAGCTTCAATGTGAGGGCGGCGAAGAGCTCCACTGCGGCGGCCTCCAGCAGTGCCATGCGCAGTGAGCCTGCCACCACGTGCTCAAGCACTCGAGAGGGTGGGCCATCAGCGATAAACGCGGACACCAGCACGTTGGTGTCGCAAGCGATCAACTGAGGTGTCAGTAGATCTCTCTCCGAACCTGATCGACTAGGTCTTCTACGTCCTCTGGGCCAATTCCCTTGGCCTCTGCCTTTAGCCGAGTGCTGTCCCTCAGGCTCTTCAGGCGGTGAAGAAGAATCTCCCGGCGCAGCGTTTCCCTCACAAGTTCTGAGCGAGTGGTACCCGACTCTTCGACCAGTCTGTCGAGGTCGGCAGCTAGATCGTCGGGCAGTGAGACTGAAAGAAGAGAGCTCATATGAAGATTTCATATTACCAGCGACGCCATGGATTTAGTCACGGTTTCCATAATGCGCCAACAGAAACGGCGGCCTATCGGCCGCCGCAGAACTTCAACAGTCTCGTTGTGCTTCAGCGTGTAATCACGCCAAAGTCTTAGGTATCAGCGCATGACCTCGCCGGAGGCGTGGTCATCACCTGTTTGCAAAGTAATCCGCGTTCGTCTGAGTGAATGCTGACCACTCCTCTGGGAGCTGGTCCTCGGCGAAGCAAGCGTCTACCGGGCAGGCCTCGACGCAAGCGTCGCAGTCAATGCACTCTTCCGGGTCAATGTAGAGCTGCTTGACGGTGTCGTAGTCAGGCTCATCTGGAGTTGGGTGGATGCAGTCAACAGGGCAAACCTCGACGCACGAGTTGTCCTTGGTGTCGATGCACGGCTCTGCGATCACGTAGGCCATTTGTTTCTTCTTGTTCCTTGCGGTCGGGGACGGTTGAAATTCAGTTCGCCCACTGGGCGTTAAGTCCTTCGGATCCTACAGGCCAAATCAACTGTTGGCGAGTGGCGACAGTCGGTCCTTCCATGGCATTGCCTGCTCAAGTTGGTTGGCAACCTGAAGCAGCAGGTCCTCCTTGTTCGGCCCGGCCATCATGTGGACGGCCAAAGGCAGGTCCATGTCCTCACGTTGGGCGATAGGCACGCTGATTGCTGGCAGGCCGGTGACGTTCGCTGAAGCAGTGAACGGGGTGAACTGGCCAGAGCGGGCAAAGGTCGCAGCAGGGTCATCTGAGCGAGGGTCAATTACCCCGTGCTCAACCGGTGGTTCAGCCAATGCTGGTGTCAGCAGGATGTCCCAATCGTCAAAGAAGCCAACCAATGGGCGGCAGGCAGCATTGAGCTGTGCCATCGCACCCATGTACATAGGGGCTGGCAGGGCCATGCTCTGCTGGTAGACGTGCCAGGAGAGAGGCTCCATGTCCTCCGCTGTCGGCTCTTTGCCGGCGATCATCTGTGCGAAGAGGATCTGGGTAGACACTGCGGGGCCGAACGCTGCGCTGAACAGATGCACAAGCATTGGGTCCTTCCAGCCTGGCTCTGCGATGTCCACACGGTGGCCCATGCTGGCCAACAGCTCTGCGGTGGTCTCGACGACCTTTGCGCTCTCGGGGTCAACCGGTGCGTCAATCGGCGGTTCGGTCGTCCAGCCGATCTTCAAGGTTCCGGGCTCGCGCTCAAACGCCTTGGCGTAAGGCTCGCTCGGCGGGATCGCCCATGTCGCGTCACCAGTCTCATAGCCCTCAAGCTCGTCCAAGATCATCGCCGTCTCACGCGTGGTGCGGGTGACGACTCCGTCCGTCACAAGGAACGAGTCGCCAAGTTCAGGGGCAAGGCTGATTCGGCCACGCTGAAGCTTCAAGCCAACAAGCCCAGTGCAGGCTGCTGGAATACGGGTTGAGCCACCACCGTCATTGGCATGCGCCACGGGCACCATGCCTGAGGCAACTGCAGCAGCCGAACCGCCGGACGAGCCACCAGGTGTGCGACCAAGGTCCCACGGGTTGTTGGCGCTGCCACCACGCGAGGGGTCGGTGATTGGCATCAAGCCCCACTCGGGCAGCTTCGTCTTGCCCATGATGATGAAGCCCGCCTCGCGGAACTTCTCAACAATTCGTGAGTCGCTGGTCGCGCGGAAGTCGCCCATCATTTCCGCGGAGAAGGTCAGCGGCATACCCGCAACAGCCTTGTTGTCCTTGATCGCAAGCGGCACGCCAGCGAATGGCCGGTCGTCCTCTGAGTTGATTTGGTCCGCTGCGGCCAGTGCGCCTTCAGCGTCAACGTAGGTAAACGCGCCGACTTGGTCGTTCAAAGCCTTGATGCGGGAGAGCGATTGCTCAACCAGTTCACGGGCAGTTACCTCGCCCTTCTTGACCAATGCAGCCAGTTCATCGGCGGGGCGGACCATCAGGTTCTCATCGGCGCTCATCTTCTTCTCCTGTGAGGTTGCTTACGAAGCCTACGACTCCGGGCGTTTCGTGTCATCCTCATAGGTAATGAGTGAAATCCAGTCAGGACTTGAAGGCGTCGTCGCGTTTGCGACCGAAATCGCCGAACCTGACAAGGAGGGTGGCGCACTCCGCTATCGCGGTGTTGACATCGAAGACCTTGTTGGCACCGTGCCGTTCGAAAAGGTCTGGGGTCTCCTCGTAGACGGCAGCTTTGAGCCTGGCTTGATGCCAGCTGAGCCGCACCCACTGCTTGTTCGCTCAGGTGACCCTCGCGTTGATGTGCAGTCAGCACTTGCGATGCTCGCGCCCGAGTGGGGCATGGGCCAGATCTTGGACATCACCGACGAGCAGGCCCGCGACGACCTTGCGCGCGCCTCGGTCATGGCACTTTCGTTTGTGGCGCAGTCAGCGCGCGGCCTTGGTCAACCTTGGGTTCCACAGGCAACGATTGACGGTGGCAAGACCATCGCAGAGCGTTTCCTGCTCCGTTGGCGTGGCGAAGTAAACGCTGACCACGCCAAGGCAATTGACG
>CAZZKI010000036.1:0-5443 GCA_964654785.1 uncultured Solirubrobacteraceae bacterium | reverse complement strand
GGCGAGCGCCTGATGGGCTTCGGCCACCGCGTCTACCGCGCTGAAGACCCTCGCGCACGCGTACTTCGCAGGACCGCAAAGGAACTGAACGCACCACGCTTTGAAGTTGCAGAGGCGCTTGAAACTGCCGCCCTTGCCGAGCTCAAGGCACGCAAGCCCGACCGCGTCCTTGCCACCAACGTTGAGTTCTGGTCAGCGGTAGTTCTTGACTTCGCAGAGATCCCAGCGGACATGTTCACCAGCATGTTCACCTGTGCCCGCGTGGCCGGCTGGTCAGCCCACATCCTCGAGCAGAAGCGCGAGGCCAAGCTGATCCGCCCAAGCGCGAAGTACATCGGCCCCGGCCCCCGGCCGGTTGCTGACGTCGACTAGTTAGCAGCCGCTACTTCCCAGCCTTAGCGCCGACAGCGTTCGCGATCGCGTCGCGCATGAACCCGCGTACCGACCAGAGGGTGTCGCGGGTGAGGTGGTAGCCGTCGAAGCGGACTGGCTTGTCGTCAACGAAGGCTGGGCAGACCTTGCCGATGCAGAAGATGTTTGCGCCTGACATCCAGGAGGCGCCGGCCGTCTTTGCGGCTGCCCCGTAGGCAGCGTCCTCGTCAATGAGGGCAGGGTACGTCGGGCCGTTGCACTTCTTGATGTTGGTACCCGTGCCAAGACACTGTTCAAATGGAGTGTGGGGAGGAGCTGGGCTGACAAAGAGGACCTTTGGCGCGTAGCTCTTCATGTGTTGAAGGAAACCTTGGACGCGCTGAACCGTCGCTCCGTCCTTGCGAGCAGTAGCCACGATGATCAAGCCCGGCTTGAGGCGGGCCAGGCCTTGGTCAACTTCCTTGACATGGTTGCCGCAGTCGTCGTTGTAGACGTTCCGACTGTGGTCGGTTGATGGTGCGGTTGGGTCGCACGAAACCATCGTGAACGGAACGACTTGCGTTCCATCGGGCAGAACTGAGCCAATCGCCTCGCGCCACTGTGCGGCGACCGAGTTGCCGACGAGCGCCACGTTCTTGGACAGGCCCGCAGGCCATGTCATGTCATTTCCACCACTGCCTTGGATGCCGCAGCCCATTGCGGCCGCATAAGACCTGACGGTGAAGCAGGAGACGTCAGGACTCAGTGCTCGGCCGAGGCCAGCGGTTTGGATCGCGTTCTTCGAGACATTCGACACGCCCGCGGCCTTCTTGACTGCAGCCAGCCACTCCTTCTTGCCAAGGTCCCCGGTTGCATCTGCTGAGGCTGTGCCAAGCCCAGTGTCCTTGCCGTCATAGGACGCCCACTTCACAACCTGCGACGACACGGCCTGGTCAATTTGGGTTGAGTTGACGCTTGGGCGGGCCCACAGCGCGATCACGAAGACGACAACCAAAGAGCTGAAGATCATCACGCTCGCCTTGAGTGCAAGCGGGTTGGAGAAGGTCCACTTCTGGTCCTTCTCGGCGAGCTTGTCGCGCAGCTTGTTGATGTGTTGGAAGGGTTGCTCAATGAATCGCCAGCTGACCCATGCCACTCCGATTGAGAGCGCGAACAGGACCACACCGCGTGGAATCCCTCCAAAGTCAGACTTGGGAACTAGCGTTGCAGCAAAGATGATGATTGGCCAGTGCCATAGGTACAGCGAGTAGCTGATCTTTCCGACCCAACGAACCGGGCCTGCTCCTAATGCTTTAGCAACTGGTGTCTGCACCGCAGTGTTGATGCCTGCCAGCAGCAACAGGATGGTCCCCGTTGTCGGGAGCAAGGCGATAAGTCCTGGGTAGCCCATGTGGTGGTTGATGAAGATCAACCCGAGAGTGATCATCGCCGCACCGAGCCAAGCCGCAATGTTGGACCCCTTTGCATCCAATCCCTTACGCAGTGCCGGGATCGCAGCAAGGGCCGCGCCAAACAGAAGGTCCCAAGCTCGAGTGAATGGCGAGAAGTACGAAGCCGCTGGGCTGGCGAGCGTGTAGGAGTAGGACCACCAAAGCGAGATCAGCCCCAACACCACCGTCACCGTAAGAAGGCGGCGTTGCCAGTCGCGAGCAAACACCTTCGGCGAAACCCATTGGTTGAAGCTCGCAGCAAAGATGAAGATTGCTGGCCAGACGATGTAGAACTGCTCCTCAACTGCGAGTGACCAGAACTGCTGGAATGGCGACTTGTCGAGGCCTGGTGCAAAGTAGTCGGTGGAGAGCGACATCAAGTGGAAGTTCTCGAGCCAGAAGGTGGACCAGAACGCGTCCACCTGGGCCTCCGCAAAACGAATCTGGTTGAAGAGCAGTTTTGACAGGAGGAGCGTTACTGCGACCGTCGTCAAGGCAGCTGGCATGAGGCGCCGTGCGCGTCGTGCGTAGAACCCGCCAATGCTGATCTGGCCCTTCTGGCCTTGAGTTGCATTACGGGCCCGCTGATACTCGGCCATTAGAAGCGAGGTGATCAGGTAGCCCGACAGGGGGAAGAAGATGTCCATTCCGGCAATGCCGCCTGGAATTGGAACGTCAAGGTGGTAGAGGACGCCAATTACAATCGCGACGCCACGCAGGCCCTCAATGTCAGGCCGGAAGGCGAGCTTTACTGGCGGGCGGCGCTTCTTTCGCTCAAGCCGGGCTTGAACTCGCAGTTCGCGCGCCGTTGGCTGGCGCGGACCGTCGGCCTCGGGGGAAGACTCGTGGGTAGCGGTGCTGGTGCCCATCTCCCCTGTTGAAGATACAGGGCTGATTCGCCCCACCCGCAGGCAGGATCGGGCGCTTCAGACAGCCCAGATAGCCAGACCTGGCAGGCCGATGCTGAGCGTTGTGAAGGAGATGATCGCGATGCCTTTGTACGAAGCCTTCTCAGCAACCTTTGGACCCCAAGCAAGTGGCACGAACAGCAAAGGGTTCATGATTGCGCCGAACGCAACTAGCGCCTTGATCCAGTTCGGCGCGCCCGGAACGGCAACTCCAACTGCGATCAGGATCAGGCTCATCATGATCAGATCTATGTGGGCCTGAAGGAAGCGATGGGGCACTGGTACTCCGCGGCTGCGGAACCAGTCAGGGTTCTGGGTCGCGAAGACAATTAGCCAGCCGGAGAGTCCGGCTGCCGCAAGCTCGAAGAGGCCAATCTTGGTGAGGATGTCCACGGTTTGAACCTACCCTGATTCCTAGCGGCGTGATGCAGGAAAAGCTTCGAGCACGTCAACCGTTCGCACTGCCGCTTCGCCGTCCCATCCAGCGGGGACTTCCGCTGAGGCAGCATCAAACTCAGCAACCAACTTCGGCACCTCTCGAATCCGTGCTGGATCAAGTCCCAGCAGAGTGTTCGTGCCTTGGCTGACTGTCACTGGGCGCTCAGTGTTGTCGCGAAGCGTGAAGCACGGAATGCCAAGCACTGTTGTCTCTTCCTGTACTCCGCCAGAGTCAGTCAGCACGCCATTGGCCTTCTCAACAAGGCCCATGAACTCAAGGTAGCCAAGAGGCTCAGTGAGGTGGAGGCCCGGAGCAGGGGTGAGGTTCTCCTGATTCATTCGGATTCGCGTACGCGGGTGGACTGGGAAGACGACAGGAATCTCACCCGCGACCTCGTTCAAGGCTGCGATGGCGTCACCGAGGAGTTCTCCGTCCACAAGAGCCGGCCGGTGCAGGGTGACGAGCAGGTAGTCGCCTTCGACGCCTAAGGCCGCCCTCGGGCCTGCAGAGTCGAAGCGGTCACGCAGAGCGAAGAGGCTGTCAATCATCGTGTTGCCCACCTCGAAGACATCCAATGCTGAACGTCCTTCACGGACAAGGTTGGCCTTCGCCTCAGGCGAGTGGGTGAGGAGGATCTCTGCCACGGCATCGGTCAGAACTCGGTTTGTTTCCTCTGGCATGGTGCGGTCAAAGCTGCGCAGGCCTGACTCAAGGTGGGCAACGGGGATTCCCATCTTCAGCGCAGTGAGGGTTGCCGCAAGCGTGCTGTTGACATCGCCGGGTACGAGGACGACGTCAGGGTTTTCTGCCTCAAGCACGGGCTCCAGAGCCTGCATAACTCCTGCGATCACCTGGGTGTGTGAGCCACCACCAACTCCCAACAGGTGGTCCGGGGTGCCCACTCCGAGTTGCTCGAAGAAGATGGTGCTCATCGCCTCGTCGTAGTGCTGGCCGGTGTGGACAAGCACGGAGTCAAGGCCGTCACGCTTGGTGATTTCAGCGACTACAGGTGCAGTCTTGACGAAGTTCGGCCTTGTGCCGACGACGGAGAGGATCTTCATTGCCACGCCGTCAGTCTATGTCTAACGAAGAAGGGCCCGGCTCTTAGAAAGAACCGGGCCCTCAAACTTCAAGTGGTGATGTGAATCAGCCGCAGGGCTGGTCTACATCATCCCGCTCATGTCGGGCATGCCACCTGGTGCGCCACCCTCATCCGGGATCTCGGCGATGATCGCCTCGGTCGTGAGGATGTTCTTGGCGATCGACGCTGCGTTCTGCAGTGCCGAACGGGTGACCTTGGCTGGGTCAATGACGCCCTCGGCTACGAGATCAACGATCTCGCCGGTGGCGGCGTTGAGGCCGTGGCCAGCCTTTGCCTTACGCACGTCATTCACAACGACCGAGCCCTCAAGGCCGGCGTTCGCTGCGATCTGACGCAGTGGCTCCTCGAGCGAGCGAAGGATGATGCGAGCACCAGTGCGCTCGTCCTCGTCCTCGATCTTCTCAAGGTCAATGCCCTCGGAAGCAGTCAGGAGAGCAGTGCCGCCACCCGGAACGATGCCCTCTTCGAGAGCAGCGCGGGTTGCCTGCAGAGCGTCCTCGACGCGGTGCTTCTTTTCCTTCATCTCGGTCTCGGTAGCAGCACCGACCTTTACGACTGCCACGCCACCGGAGAGCTTCGCAAGCCTCTCCTGCAGCTTCTCGCGGTCGAAATCGCTGTCGGTGTTCTCGATCTCGGACTTGATCTGCTTGATCCGGCCCTTGATCGCGTCGCCTGCGCCAGCACCGTCGATGATCGTCGTGGCGTCTTTGCCAACGACAACACGGCGTGCCTGACCAAGCTGACTTGCCTGCGTATTCTCGAGCTTGAGTCCCATCTCCTCGGTGATCACTTCACCACCGGTGAGGATTGCGATGTCCTCGAGCATGCGCTTGCGGCGATCGCCGAAGCCCGGAGCCTTCACGGCAACGCCAGTGAAGAGGCCACGGAGCTTGTTGACCACGAGAGTCGCAAGGGATTCACCCTCAACGTCCTCAGCGATGATCAGCAGCGGCTTACCTGCCTGCGATACCTGCTCGATGATTGGAAGAAGGTCCCTGATGGAACCGATCTTCTGGTTGGCGATCAGGATGTACGGGTCCTCGAGAACAGCTTCCATGCTGTCCTGGTCGGTGACCATGTACGGCGAGATGTAGCCCTTGTCGAACTGCATGCCCTCGGTGAACTCGAGGTCCATGCCGAACGTCTGGCCTTCCTCGACGTTGACAACGCCATCCTTGCCGACCTTCTCGAT
>CAZZKI010000035.1:0-8897 GCA_964654785.1 uncultured Solirubrobacteraceae bacterium | reverse complement strand
GCGGCTTGGAACCCAGTCCACTTCTCGAGGACCTTGCCGTCCTTCTTCGAGACAAATACCTCTGCGACCAGCTGGCCGTCCTTCGACCAAAGCTGCTCTCTCCAGCGCGTCTCCTGCTTGGTCGAGTCCCAGTGCGAGCCAGGGTTGTCGCGAATCTCCTTCTTGACTGCTGGCAGCGCCTTCGCAATCTCCAGGGCCTGATCCTTGGTGATCTCCTTCGCAGAGGCAGTCGCCGGCGCGGCGATCGCTAAAGCCGCGGTGGACAGGGCAAGAGTCAGGGCGAGCCTATGCCGCAGCACGACCCTCACCGTTGATACCGAAATGGCCTTTCACCATTCCGGCGATGTCGCGAATCCCCCACTCTGATTTCTCAGCCCTTGAGTCCGGGCCGGTTCCAGCCCAGAGAAGAACCCCGTTGCTGTCTGACCTGTGAAGCGAGCCGTGGCTACCGCCACCCAAGTGGGAGGAACCGCCCCAATCCAAGAACTCCGCGCCCGGTGCCGCTGACAGCAGTACCTCGCCAGCCTGAGGGCAGTGAAGCGCTGACCAGATCCTCCGCAGCGCGTCTGGGTAGTCGCGACTGGCAACCATCCCACCTCCGGTTGCGAGATCCAGAACCGACAGGTCCCCGTCTACCGACCACTCAACACCGCTGCCATCAACGAGGTCGCCGCCAGGGGCAAACCGAAGCTCCGCACCCATCTTCATGACTCGGGCTTCGCCGCTACCCATCATCATCGCGATGTCTACGCCAGGTGATCGCAGCGCACTGGCAGCAGCCCGCTCCGCAGTTGCCTGGGCATTCTCAGACTTGAGGACATAGATCATCGCTGAACGTTGGGCTAAGCCAACAGCAATCTCCTGAGCCTCAATTCCTGAGTCATTTGGAGTTCGGACCCACCAGTCCTCAAAGGTCGCAAGGAGGTCAACTGTTTGGTTGACGAGGGCGTGGCCATGGTCGGCCGCGACGATGATGCCGTAGCGATCAAGCAGCGCGTCAACTCCGCCGGCCGCGTCTGCCAACCGCTGCAGTTGAGCGTCCGCCTCTGCAACCGAATCCACCTGAGCGTGAGGCCCGTGTTTGTGCGACCACGTGTCGTTATCCGGCAGCGAGAACAGCATGAAGTCAAAGTCGTCTTGGGCGACCATCTCGGAGCCGACACACCCCGTATGTCGGTCACGAACACCTGGCTTCCCCAATTGCGACCTACAGCCTGTCTTCCTTGAGGCGAACAGATCGGCGTAGAAGAGATCACGCGGCCCGCTGACCGACTCTCTGAACAGCGTGCTGGTGGCAAATCGAGCGAGCCGTGAGTCGCGGGCAGGCTGGTGAACGTGTGGGCCCCGGTAGATGAGGTAGGTAGTGCCGACAGTTCGGAGTCCGTTCTCTTCGAGTGTTTCGAACACTGTTGGAACGTCTGGCGAGAGGTGGTCTCTGTTCATTGAGTAGACCGTGTCGTTCAAGGTCCGAGCAATTCCCTGTCGCCTTCCAGCAGCAAAGCTTGAGCCGTACTCGACGTACCGACGTTCGCCGCGGTGGTACCAATTCATTGATGGGATGTGGTGTTCGTCTGGGCCGGTGCCGGTAGCGATCGTGGCTGCACAAACTGGCGTGACCGATGGGAAGGAAGCGACACTGTCGTCTACATAGACGCCTTCTCCCATGAGCCGTGCGAGGACGGGAGCTGCTCCATCGGCAACAGCCCGCTCTATTGCGTCAGGGACTAGTCCGTCAATGACGGCGAGGATCAATCCACGTTGGCTCATACGTGGCGGTCACGGTAGCGGGCTGCCCGAACCAGACCGCCCTACTTCGCCCGCCAACGAGAGGCTGCGATACCTTCCTGATGCAGTGAGTCCGGACGACCGCAAACCCACTTCAGGGACCGACGCGGGCGTTATCGCCCGCTATTCGAACCTCTTTGCCCAGCGCACAGGGAGCATGACCTCTTCCGCAATGCGTGACCTAATGTCAATCACTGCGCGTCCGGAAGTGATCTCACTTGCCGGTGGACTGCCTGATACCTCAACCTTCCCACCCGAATCATGGGCCTCGCTGATGCAGGGCATTGCGGCGGACAAGCTCGCCAGCGCACTCCAATATGGGCCAACTGAAGGCCTCCCTGATGCGCGTCACAGTGCGGTTCAGGTGATGCGCGAGGAGGGAATCGAGGTTGACCCTGACGAGATCCTGATGACCACCGGAGGCCAACAGGGCCTTGATCTCGTCTGCAAGATCCTCGTTGATCCAGGCGATGTGATCATCGCTGAAGGTCCGACCTACCCAGGAGCAATAACCGCCTTCAACGCTTACGAGCCGCGCGTTGAGCATGTCCTGACCGACGAGAACGGAATGGACCCAGAAGCTCTTCGCGAAAAACTGGCTGACTTGGATGCAGAGGGAGCCCGAATCAAGTTCCTCTACCTGATCCCCAATTTCCAGAATCCATCCGGAGTAACCCTGTCGGAGGAACGGCGACGGGAGATTGTCAAGATCGCTCAGGAGCGCGAACTTCTCATCGTTGAGGACAACCCCTACAGCTTGCTCAGATTTGAAGGCGACCCAATTCCCTCAATGCTCGAAATTGACGGAGGCGAGTCGGTCATCTACCTCGGGACCTTTTCCAAGATCCTCTCGCCCGGAATCCGCCTTGGTTGGATAACTGGACCTCGCCCTGTCCTTGACAAGTTCAACCTCGCCAAGCAGGGCGCCGACCTCTGCTCATCCTCACTCTCACAGCACTTTGTAAGCGGCTATCTCAACAGCGGCCACTGGCCCGACTACATGACGAGTTTGCGCAGGATCTATTCCAGCCGCCGCAATGCAATGTTCGAGAGCTTGGAATCGGAGATGCCAGAAGGAACAACTTGGACTCGTCCTGCCGGCGGGCTCTTCATCTGGGCCACCCTTCCTAACTACATAGACACCACCGACCTACTTGCCAGAGCCCTGCGGGACAACGTTGCGTTCGTACCGGGTCGCGCAGCTTGGACGAATGGAATGGGTTCCTCCTCAATGCGGCTGAACTTTTCCGGCGTAGACGAGGACGGAATTCGGGAAGGCATCAGCCGGATCGCAGCTGTCGCTTCTGAACAAGTTGACCTTTACGAAACGATGATGGGCAAGCCCGCTCCGCGGCCGAAGGCTGAACCTATGGAAGACGAAGGCGCCGAGGTCGTTCCACTCCCAACTCGCAGATCAGCTGGTGAACGCGGATGAAGATCGCTGTCCTTGAAGGCGGCCGGTCGCTTGAGCGCGGAGTATCGCTCCGCACGGGAGCTCGAGTAAAGGAGTCGCTCACCCGCCTCGGCCATGAAGTCGTGTCAATTGATGCCGACACGCAGATGATCAGCAACCTCCGTTCGGAACGACCAGACATTGCCTTCGTCGCTCTCCATGGCCGTGACGGTGAAGATGGAACGGTTCAACAGATGCTGGGCCTGCTGGGTATTGCCCATACTGGCTCAGACGTCGCGGCGGCAGCCCGAAGTGGCGACAAGTCAATCGCCAAGCGCCGTCTCCTTGCAGCCGGCCTGCCCACCCCTGACTTCTTTGTGCTTGATGCAACTGCAGTGCGCGACCTGGCTGCCGTGCAGGTCGTCCCGGAGATCGGTGAGCGTCTCGGCTGGCCACTAATCGTGAAACCAGCTCTTCAGGGATCTTCGCTTGGAGTCAAGTTGGTTGAGGAGGCGTCACAGGTTCCCGGGGCCCTGCTGTCAGCGCTCTCTTACGACTCCAAAGTTCTGCTTGAGCAGTTCTTCTCCGGGCGCGAGTTGGCGGTAGCTGTAATTGGGGAGCGCGATGGGACGCGAGCCTTTCCTCCAGTAGAGGCTATCCCTGCGAATGACGACTACGACTTCGAGGCCCGTTACGAAATTGGTGCGACCCAGTTCGTCTGCCCGCCGGACCTCGACCCTGCTCTCGTCAAGCAGGCTGAAGAGTTGGCAGTCCAGACCTTTGATGCCCTTGACTGCTCAGGTGTTGCGAGAGTTGACCTGATCCTGACGGAGTCGGGCGATTTCACGATTCTCGAGTTGGACTCAGTTCCCGGGCTCACCCAGACGAGTCTTGTCCCGCTTGCTGCTGCAGCTGGCGGTGTTGAGTTTGATGCCCTCGTCGAGCGGATGCTCGACTTGGCAGTTCATCCATAACTAGCCGTCCTGGCCGCCAGCGAAGTCCTCCGGGCTCACGTCCTCCAGAAACTCCTTGAACTTCTCGACGACTTCGTCGGTGTCCTCATCCTCGTGCTCAAACTCGATCGAGGACTCCTCGACGACATCTTCCGCGGCGAAGATTGGTGCGCCGCTCCGTACAGCGAGGGCGAGAGCATCACTTGGGCGCGAGTCGATCTCGATCTCACGCCCATCGCCAGTCGCGAGAGTGATTGAGGCGTAGAAGGTGTTATCCCGGAGTTCAGTGATCGAAACTCGAACGCACTGGGCATCCAGTTCACTGAGGGTCTCTGTGAGGAGGTCGTGAGTCATTGGGCGTGGCGTTGAGGAGCCCTGCAGCTTCATCAAAATTGCGGCTGCTTCCGGGTGCCCAATCCAGATCGGGAGGAACCGATTGGTTTCTACGGCCTTCAGCAACACAATCGGCTGCTTGCCAACCATGTCAAAGCTCACGCCGTATATGACCATTTCCTGCACTTAAGGCTCCTTAGGGGTTCTATTCGAAGGCTAGCGGCCGATTAGGCAGGCGAGGGACTCCTGCGCGGAATGGATTCCTTCGTTCCAGAGGCCGGACTTCCTTCAGGAGTCCTTGAAAAATGGGCGATCCTGGATTCGAACCAGGGACCTCATCCTTATCAGAGATGCGCTCTAACCAACTGAGCTAATCGCCCGCTGCGAGGGGCAGTGTAACGCCGACCGCGATTCGGCGGCGGCGTGGCTCACAGACTGCGCTGCTTGCGGCCACAGGTTGGGTCGGGCTTGGGCTGTGCGATCCTCGCTGCGTGATCCTTCTGGCGATAACAACGCTGCTCGCAACTCTGCTTGGAGTCGTGGTCGAACGGCGTTGGTCTACCTCGGCTCAGAATCTGTCCAGCAGGCTTTTGGAGGCGATCGTCTTTCTGCTCTTGCCGGTGATCATCTTCTTCACGGTGATTGAGTTGGAAGTCACCTCATCTATTGGGGCTGGCCTTGGCTTCGGCTGGGTTGAAAGACTGGTGGTCTTCGGACTTGCGTGGCTGATTGGAACAAAGGTTCTGAGACTTGCCCGTCCAGAGACCGGTGCCGTGATGACAACGGCCTCCCTGGCCAACACGGGCTACTTAGGCATTCCACTTGTCGGGCTGATGTTGGGCAACGACAAAATCGGACTCGCTGTTACTTACGACACTGTCGTCAACGCTCCAGCGGTGGTGCTCCTCGGCTTTGGTATCGGTGCCGCCTTCGGCACTAAAGCTGGCGATACTCGGGTCGAGCGACTCAAGGCATTTATTGTCCGTAACCCACCGCTTTATGCGCTTATCTTGGCGCTGATCCTGCCAGATTCGATTGCTCCGTCTTGGGGTTCCGACCTTGCCCACATCCTTGCGTTGGGCATTGCTCCGCTTGGGTTCTTCGCTCTTGGAGTGAACCTCATGCTCGAGCATGAGGAAACAGGAGTCCGAATATTCCCCCCGACCTTCTCAGCTCCAGTCGCGACTGCGGTCTTATTGCGATGCGTTGTGGCGCCTTCGGTGATGGCTCTGTTGTCGGTTGCGGTTATCGGAGTACCCACCGCGTTCCTGATGGAAGCCGCCATGGCCTCTGGAATCAACTCACTCGTCGTCGCCCATATCTACGGGCTCGACATGAGAATCACGGTTGGCGCGATCACTTGGTCGACGGTGCTGGTGATTGCCGCCGCCGCAGTGATCGAGCTAACCGGCGGTTTCTAGTTTTCAAGCCGCCTTGCGGCGAGCGGTTTCCGCGAAGGTCATTGCTTCGGGCATGGACTCGAAGTCAATCGTGATCCGGCATCCAACGCCCTTGGCCTTGGCATCCACGGAAACACCGAGACGACGTTCGATCAGTTCGGTGAGTTCGACAAGCGCGGCCTCGTGATCGGCATGAACTTCGATTCGCTCAACCTCACCTTCCTCAAGTGACCTGGCGCGCTCTTCAGTTGTTCGCACTGACCAGCCACGCCGGGCTGCCTCACTTGCTAGCTGCCGTCGAATGTCATGACGCTTGGCCATCAGCAGAGCCCTGCCGTGTCCCTCACTCAGTCGACCGTCCTCAAGCATTTCGAGAGCCTCGTCAGGGAGGTCCAGGAGCCGAATCAAGTTGGAGACAGCCGCGCGGCTGCGACCGACTCGGCGACCCACCTCTTCCTTGGTCAAGCCCAACTCGTCTACAAGAGCTGCGCAGGCCTTAGCCTCTTCGATCGGGTTCAAGTCTTCGCGGGCCATGTTCTCGATCAGGGCTACTTCTAGTGCGACCGAGTCATCGTCTTCGCGGACCACAGCCGGAATTTCGGTGAGTCCAGCTGCTGTTGCTGCACGCCACCTGCGCTCACCAGCGATCAACTCCCAACCACCACCAGGCAGTGAGCGCACGAGTACGGGCTGGAGTACACCTCGCTCTGTAATAGAGCCGGAGAGAGCTTCGAGGGCCTTCTCGTCAAACTGCTTTCGGGGCTGGCGAGGATTGGGTTTGATGGTCGAGATCGGGATTGACCTGAGCTCTTCTGGGCGACCGTCTTCGCGTGGAACCACGGAAAGCAGAGCGCCCAGACCCTTGCCGAGACCCGCACCTCTGGCCTCGCCACCAAGCCCGGCTCCGAGTCCTGACTTCTTCTTTGCTGCATCTCCCATTTTACTGATACCTCCGTTGCTTAAAAGTTTGTAATTAGGCGGCAAGGGGCTCTTGCGCGCTACCTCTGGTGACTACTTCGCGAGCCAGGGCGATGTACGCCTCCGAGCCAGCGCAGTGGGGGTCGTGATGAATCACAGGCATGCCGTGACTCGGGGACTCCCCAATACGGACATTTCTCGGGATGACTGTCTCGAAGACCAGAGTTGGGAAGTGGTTGCGAAGCTCATCCTCGACGTCGCGTGACAGGCGCGTGCGTGGGTCATGCATCGTCAATACGAGTCCACAAACTGTCAGCCTGGGGTTCAGTTCAAGCCGAACCAGCTCGAGTGTCTCAAGGAGCCCAGCAAGGCCTTCGAGTGCGTAGTACTCAGATTGAACTGGGACGATCACCTCGTCGGCAGCTGCAAGTGCATTCACCGTGAGTGGCCCAAGCGATGGTGGGCAGTCAATGATGATGAAATCGAAACGAGCCCTGACAGTCTCGAGGGTTGACTTGAGGATCTTCTGGAAGTCGTCCTCACGGGGGAGCTCGACGCTTGCGCCGGCTAGAGACGGTGTCGCGGGTAGAACTGAGAGGTTGTTGATCTGGGTCCTGTGGATCGCTGATGTAGCGATTGAGCTCCCCGAGATAACGTCGTAGATTGACGGCTGGAGGTCCTTGCCGAGTCCCACACCAACTGTGGCATTCGCTTGCGGGTCCATGTCCACAAGAAGCGTCGGATAGCCAGCTTCAGCAATACAAGCGGCGAGATTGACAGCGGTTGTCGTCTTACCGACTCCGCCCTTCTGGTTGGCTACTGCGCATATACGTCCCATGGGTCAAAAGTAGACCTCGCGCCGGTCGGAACCCCGGTTTTGTGGGGATTTGCAGGTAGGTCAGGACCCTAAAGGCCGCTTTGTCGCCATACCTGGCCGTCTTGGGAAGCCGGGGGGCAGCTCTCCCGCTCTAGCTGAGACGGCGATTTTCCGGACTCCACCACCGCTCCAAGGTTCTACTTCAAAGAGCTGGGGTGGGCTTAAGGCTAGTGCCTCTGCCGCAACTCTTCCCCTGGCAAGCTCATCGTCTTCCAACTTCCCCTTCCAAGCGATTACCCTCCCGCCGGGCTTCAAGAGAGGGGCTGCGTACTCGAGGACCACAGGTAGGTCAGCCAAAGCTCGCGCCGTAACGACATCACAAACTCCAAAGCCGTCTTCCCACTCCTCGGCTCGAGCCCAAGCCGACCTGCAGTTGTTGATCCCAGCAGCAGCTGCTGCTTCGTCTACAAAATCGCACTTTCGGCGCTGTGACTCGACGGCGATTACTTCGGCCTCCGGGAGGGCAACAGCGAGGATCAGTGCTGGTACTCCGCAACCGCTTCCAATGTCAGCGATCACGTCGTGCTGCCCTGCTTGGACGGTTGACAATCCGCTCAAAGAATCCGCGATATGAACATCAACGCCTTCACCTGGATCCTTTACGGCAGTTGGGGCGTGCTCCCCAGCCAGGGACTGAAGGATTGAGGTAAGAGGCTCGAAAACCCCTTCTGGCAGGGAGTATTCGGCTATTAGCGCTGTAAGGCGAGGCTCTGCAGCGCGAAGCGAGGGATCGCTCCGTTTCACGTGGAACGCTTAATCGTCTAGTGGCTCAACAACAAGCCGGCGCTCTGGTTCGCGCCCTTCGCTTGTGGTGTCGACATCTTCGCGATCGCGAAGGTACTCGTGGACAACGCGTCGCTCTGATGCAGACATCGGTGGCAGAGCAACACTCTGGCCAGTCTCCACTGCTTCGTCTGCAGCGTCGTCTGCGATCTCCTTGAGTTCCACAGCACGACGCTCGCGCCAACCACCTGCGTCTACCTCGACCCTGCGCATGTCGGAACGATCGTTTGAGACAGCCCGATACGAAATGTGCTGGAGCGCATCGAGAGTGTTCCCGTGACGACCGATCACCTGGCCGAGATCAGGGCCTTCGATGTCAACCTTAATAACCGAACCGTCGTCAACGATGTTGACTTCAGCTTCTGGATCGAGCGCTGAAACAGCGGCCTCAATAACTGTTCGTACGCGTTCCTCTGCGCTCATCTCCGTCTCCCGGTTCTCTTCTTGTTGCTTTT
>CAZZKI010000034.1:0-8909 GCA_964654785.1 uncultured Solirubrobacteraceae bacterium | reverse complement strand
TGGATCGTCAACGCTGGTGTTCCAGCAAGTTACGTTGACCTTCTTGATGGTGCTCCAATTACTCAGCCATCAGCACAGCTCACGAAGAACGAGCTGTTCGGCGGCAAGACCTACACCATTGACAACGTCACAGCTCGTTATGGCGGCGTGTACGGCATCTTCGCCCGTACCTCCGTTGGTGGCACGATCAACAACACTGAGGCGTACTACAACAACGACTCGGGCTACTACATCGGCGAGACTCCGCCACAGCAGAAGCCTGTCCGTACGACCATCAGCAAGGCAGTTGCATGGGGCAATGAGCTTGGCTTCTCCGGAACTCACGCCCGTTACGTAACGATCACCAAGGGCCGTTGGTTCAACAACGGCATGGGCATCGTTCCAAACATCACGATGGGCGAGCACTGGCCTCCGCCAGAGTTCAACATCATCACTGACAACGACATCTACGCGAACAACTTCAACTACTTCGTGGCAGCTCCGTTCGACGTGAACTCAGGCAGCCTCGGTGGCGGCGCTTCGTACCCACCAGGTATCGGAATCCTCGCGTTCGCTTCAAAGGACACCGAGATCAGCAAGAACCGCATTTGGGGCAACAAGCTCCTCGGCGTTGGCTTCCTGAACCCGACCATCCTGATCAACGACACGCGTAACTGGAAGGCGATCTGTGGTTCCAACTCAGACGCTCCGAACCTCGCACTCCCTGACTGCAAGACCTTGGTTGAATCAACCAAGATCAAGCGGAACAAGGTGTTCGGCAACTCGTTCGGCTCAGTCATCAACGCCAGCGGCACCAAGATCGGTGTAAACCGCAACGGTCGCGACATCATGTACACCAATGACGGCACTGGTAACTGCTTCGGCGGCACCGGCACGAACGCCAACACGTTCGAAGGTGGCAACGGATACCTCCTCGGAGTTCCGACTGACCCAACCAAGTCGTCATGGCAGTCATGCGACAAGAGCAGCTACAGCGCAACCAAGACTGGTCCGCTGCAGATGGCTTACTACTACGCACTTACGTTCGCGGATGCAACAGCAACCTCGGGCACAGTTGGCCTCGGCGCCGCTGACCCGACCGGTGTTGATGTTGTCGACAACCGCAACCACCAGGCACGTTGGTACGTATGGCCTGGCTCAAGCAGCACCTGGCCAACCGGCTTCGGTACGCCGCTTGAGAGTTGCGTAATCGCATCAGGTAACGAGGGCTGCACCGGCCAACCGGTACCTAAGCCATAACCACCTGACCAGAAGTAACCGTGTTTCCCCCGGCGGGTCCTTGAGAAAGGGCCCGCCGGTTTGTTTCTAGGAGAGAAGTTCGACGACCGCGTCGTGGAGCAGGCCGTTAGTTGCAAGCGCCGAGCCGTTCCCCGGTCCGGAAGTTCCGTCAAGCCCGCTGAACCTGCCCCCAGCTTCCTCGACTATCAGCGCCGGTGCGGCGAGGTCCCAAAGGCTTGGTCCCGGTTCCACTGCGATGTCAGCGGCACCTTCTGCAACTAGGCAGTGGATCCAGAAGTCGCCGTAGCCGCGCGACTGCCAGCAGCGTCCGGCGAGCGCCTCAAGGCCCTCGGGCCCGCACGGGACTTCCTGCCACGCACTCAGTTCAGCGTGCATCAACATCGCGTCGCTCAAGTCGGACACGGCGCTGACTTGGATGCGCTCCCCAGAGTCAGTGAATGCTCCGTCGCCCTTGACTGCCCACCAGCGTCGCCCAAGCGCAGGGGCGCTAACAACGCCGACGAGCGTTTCATCGCCTTCGCGGAGGGCTATCAGGGTCGCCCAGCTTGGAAGGCCGCGGAGAAACTGCTTGGTGCCATCAATTGGGTCGAGGATCCACCTGCGTGATGACTCCCCCGATTCGCCAGCTTCCTCGGAGAGGATTGCATCGTCTGGGCGCTCCGCCTTGAGTATCTCGAGCATTGCTGCCTCAGCAGCAAGGTCAGCTTCCGTGACTGGGGTCCGGTCAGGCTTGGTCTCAACCCGCAGGTCGCTTGCTCGGAAACGGGCCGTCGTAACAGCGTCTGCTGCATCGGCGAGGCGGATCGCGAGGTCAAGGTCTGGATTTGAATTCGCTGCCATGGGTTAGGCAGCGTAATCTCACAGTTGAGATGGACGGCAAGCCGACATTTGACCTTCAGTCCCATTCCGTTCACTCGGACGGGGCGCTACCGCCAAGTGAAGTTGTCGCGCGTGCGGCAGCTGCTGGCGTTGAAGTGCTCGCCCTCTCAGACCACGATGGTGTGGGCGGAGTTATTGAGGCCATCGAGGCCGGGGCAGAGCATGGGGTCCACATAGTTCCTGCCGTGGAGATCACCGCAGTAGACGAGCAACACGACGACATCCATCTGCTCGGCTACCTCATTAACCACACCGACCCGGTCTTGATCGAGCGGCTTGAGGCTGCCAAAGAGGAGCGCCGTCTACGTGGCCGCCTGATGGCGAGCAAGCTCGAAGCTGCCGGTTGGCAGATTGACCACTCTGTGCTTGACCGGGTTGAGGCAGCTGGAAGCACAGTCGGCCGCCCGCATGTCGCAGAGGCCCTATTGGTTGATCCAGAAAATGCAGAGAGGCTGAAGGAACTTGGCCTTGTCACAACTGGAAATGTCATTCACGAACTTCTTCAACGGGGCAAGGAAGCTTTTGTCCCGCGGGACCATCCGACAGTTGAGGAAGCAATTGGCTGGGTTCATGATGCGGGCGGAGTTGCTGTCTACGCCCACCCGCTGTTCCCCGCTGGCAAGTATGGAAACGCCGCAGTTGAGGATGCCGTACGGCGCTACGCGGCAATGGGTCTGGACGGCGTTGAGTGCTTCTACATCACTCACACAGAGGAAGAAACCCGCTTCCTTCACGCACTGGCGATGGAGCTTGGCCTACTCACCACCGGGTCGGCAGACTTCCACGGGCCAGAGCACGGGGACTTCAATGTCTTCCGCGAGTTTGAGATCTACGGCCTTGAGGTCAACCTCGGGCCGATCAGGCCAACTGCCTAGCTGATCGCGCCCGCTGCGGTCAGCAGCAGGATCATCACTCCGACAGCGATTCTGTAGACCACAAACGGCTTGAGGTTGTGGGCCGTAAGCCACTTCAAGAGGAAGCCAATTGCCCAATAGCCGGAGGCAAATGCGAGCAGGGTCGCCAGCGCAGTCATTGGCACGCTGGCGGTGTTGCCGTTCTCACCAATGCTCTTCAGCTCAAACAGTCCGCTGGCAACCACCGCTGGGACGCTCAGGAGGAATGAGTAACGGGCCGCGGCAACTTCGTTGAGTCCGCGGAAAAGGCCGGCGGTGATTGTTGAGCCAGACCTCGAAACACCTGGGACCAGAGCCAGTGCTTGGAACAGGCCAATGAAGATCGCGTCGCCCCGGTCAATCTGTTCAACATCCCGAACCCGCTTCGCGGTTGCGTCGGCAGCTGCCATCAGGAGCGAGAAGAGGATCATCACTGAGCCAATCACCCAGAGTGACCGAGCTGCAGTCTCAATCTGGTTCTTGAAGATGAATCCGAAGATCCCCACAGGCAGGGTGCCGAGCACGATGTACCAGCCCATTTTGGCGTCGTGGTCTTTTCTGGTTTCCTGATCCGTCAGCGACTTGACCCAGACCTTCGCGATCCGCAGCAGGTCTTGGCGGAAGTAAATGACGACAGCAGCCATCGTGCCGAGCTGAATGACGGCTGTGAACGCTGCGCCCGGGTCCTTCCAGCCAAGCAGGGCGGGAACGATGCGTACATGCGCAGTTGATGAGATCGGAAGGAACTCGGTGAGGCCTTGGACGATTCCAAGGACGATTGCTTCGATCGCGTTCATGAGAGGACTCCGTCCAGTTCGTGCGCGAGCGATTCGATCGCCAGCTCGCGGTTGACGTTGAGCTTCAGTGCGCCGCGGGTCGCTTCGATCCTGTCAATCGCGTCGCGCAGAGCAGCAGGCGAAACGCTAGCGGCCTCCTGGGACAGTTCGTCAAGGCGGTCCGGGGCGAGTGTGTCGCCAGCTCCTACAACAACTCTGTGTAGATCCCGAAGCCAAACTTCAGCAACGAAGAGCCCAAGGTCCGCTGCTGCGCTCTCAGCTCGGCGGCCTGCCCGCTTGCCACGCTCTTCAGCGTCCTTCTCAACCCGCCGTTTTTCGGTCTTGGCTGCAAACTGGAGGCGCTCCTCTGCTGCCTGTTCAACTTGCGCTGCAGCGCTCTTGCCTTCCTCCGAGGCAGTCTTGAGCAACTCAAGCCACGGCTTGGCTGTGGCAGCGCCCCCGGTGACAGCGGCTCGCGCAAGCTGCTCGCCTGCGGAGCGAATCGCAGCTCCGTGCTGGCCGGCCAGCATCCGCGCTTTGGCGCCGTCGCCGTCGGCCAGCCGAGCGCACTGGGCTGCGGTAGCGGGCGTTACGCCTTCCCGTTCCAAGCGTGCGGCCAAAGCGTCAGCGGTCGGAGGCTCAAACCTCACTCCTTGGCAGCGGGAAAGGATTGTTGGCAGGACTGTGGTTGTTGCATCCGCGATCAGAATCATGTGAGCGTGGGCGGGGGGCTCTTCCAAAGTTTTGAGGAACGCGTTGGCTGAAGACTCGTTCATACGGTCAGCGCCTTCGATCACGAACACTCGGCAGGTCGCCTCAAATGGGGTGAGCGGTACAGCGGCGACAATGTCGCGCACATCGTCAACAAGGATCTCGCCGTTGGCACCCTCTGGCTTGATCCACATCAGGTCAGGGTGGGTGCGGCCGCTGACTCGTGAGGCTGTGTCATCCCGCTCCGACCCACGGCCAAGTAGGGCAGTCGCAACCTCTTCGGCCACTTCGGCCCGTCCGCATCCCGGCGGGCCGTGGAACAGCCAAGCATGCGTCGCAGCCACCGACCCGTCTACGACTGGTCCAAGAACGGCTTGGGCGTGGGGGTGTGCCGCGAGGGATTCCAAGGTGGTCGCAGGATAGGCCGGGAGGCGGGCATTATGTTCTCCACATGGCCGAAGGCAGACTGATCACCATTGAGGGAATCGACGGAGCTGGCAAGACGACTCTGGCCGCAGGGTTGGTTCGTCATCTCAACGAGACTGGCAAGGTGGACGCTCATTTGTTGCGCGAACCGGGCGGCGTGGAACTGGCTGAGCGGATTCGGGACCTCGTCAAAGACCCGGCACTGAAGGTGGGAGGCAGGGCTGAAGCTCTGCTCTACGCAGCAGCGCGAGCTGAACTTGTTGAAGAGGCGCTGGTGCCGCTCCTCATGTCCGGCTCTTGGGTATTGCTCGACCGCTTCGTTGACTCATCACTCGCCTACCAAGGGGCTGCGCGCGGGCTCGGAGTTCAAGAGGTGCTTGATGTGAACAGGTTCGCGACCGGCGGACTGACACCAGCACGGACTCTGCTTCTTCGCCTTGACCCGGAGGTTGCCGCAGGTCGGATGGACGACCGCGGTGACAGCCCCGACCGGCTCGAAGCCGAGGGCCTGTCGTTCTTCAGGGACATCGCTGCCGCATATGACGAGCTGGCAGCCGCGGAGCCTGACCGCTTCCGCGTTCTTGATGCAACGCTTTCGCCTGACCCGCTGCTTGACGCAGCGAGGGAAGCTATCAGCGACCTGCTGCCGAGCTAGCCGCTGTAGCCGCCGGGGTTCGCGCTTGCGAACTCCCAGGCGTCAGCGATCATCGCGTCAAGGTCAGGGCGCTTTGGCTCCCACCCGAGCTCCTCACGGATCTTGGCGCTGGCAGCAACGAGCATCGGCGGGTCGCCTTCGCGGCGCGGTGCTTCAACGACTGGAATCTCCAAGCCTGTAACTCGCTTGGCGGCTTCAATTACTTCAAGGACGCTGAAGCCGTTCCCGTTACCCAAGTTAAGGATCTGGTGCTCCCCTTCGCGCGTCTGCTCAAGCGCGAGCAGGTGGGCGCCAGCCAAGTCCTCGACGTGGATGTAGTCACGGATTGCTGTGCCGTCGGGCGTGGGGTAGTCGGTTCCAAACACGCTCACATGAGGGATTCGCCCCTGGGCCGCACGGAGGATGTTCGGAATCAAGTGCGTCTCCGGCTCATGGTCTTCACCACAAGGTCCACTGGCTCCGGCGACGTTGAAGTAGCGAAGCGAAATTGCCCCAAGGCCGTGTGCGGCAGCTTCAGCAGAGATCATCCGGTCAACAGCGAGCTTGCTTTCGCCGTAAGGGTTGACCGGGCGGGTCGGGCAGTCCTCTGCGATTGGCACAACCTCAGGCTCGCCGTAGACAGCGCATGTGGATGAGAAGACAAGGCTCTTGACACCGTTGCTTCGCATCGCGTCAAGCAGGTTGAGAGACCCAGTGATGTTGTTTCGCCAGTAAAGCTCTGGGCTGCTGACTGATTCGCCAACGAGGGCGAAGGCTGCGCAATGAAGGACGCCGTCAAAGCCACCGGCAAGGGCCGAGTTCAACTTGTCTACCTCAAGCAGGTTGCACTCAATGAGGTCTGCTCCTTGAGGCACCGCCTCGCGGTGGCCACGGCCAAGGTCGTCAAGGACTACGACTTCATGTCCTGCGCCCATCAGCACTCTTGCGCTTACAGAGCCCACATAGCCAGCACCACCGGTGACGAGGATCTTCATGCCGCCAAGCCTACGCGTGGCAACGGATTCCCGGAGGTTCCGGGGAAACCGCTGACTACTTCGGGAGCCGCCCGTACAGTGGGATTACAGGTCAAAAACAGCACTCACTGCAAGGTTGATGTTTTTCCGTCCGACCCAAGGTGAACACTGTCCGACCCCCTCCAAACAGGCCGCGCGCCCCCGCGGACTTGAGGAGAGACGACAAGAGAAGAACAGGAATCAAGGAGAAACCAAATGGCACAAGCAGCAGAGCACACAACGGCAGAAATTACGATTGAGGGCGACGCTCTTGCTGTAGGAAGGGTTTTCACCGAAGCCGGTACTGATCCTTTTGACACTGTCGAGTGGGAGACCCGCGATGCCGTAATCGGCTTTGGCGGCAACATCTCTTTTGAGCAGCGTGATGTTGAGTTCCCCACCACGTGGTCACAGAACGCGACCAACATCGTCGCCCAAAAGTACTTCCGCGGCCAGCTTGACTCACCTGAGCGTGAGCGGTCCGTAAAGCAGATGATCGGACGCGTATCCGGCACGATCGCTGGTTGGGGTCGTGAGCGCGGCTACTTCGCAACTGACGAAGACGCACAGACCTTCCAAGACGAGCTGACCTACGCACTTCTTCATCAGCTTGTTGCCTTCAACTCGCCAGTCTGGTTCAACGTTGGCTTTGAAGAGAAGCCACAGTGCTCAGCTTGCTTCATCCTCTCTGTTGAGGACACGATGGAGTCAATCCTCGCTTGGAACACCAAGGAAGGCAACATCTTCCGCGGCGGCTCAGGCTCGGGCATCAACCTCTCCAACATCCGCGGGTCAATGGAGCCCCTCAAGAAGGGCGGCACCGCATCCGGTCCTGTTTCCTTCATGCGTGGCGCGGACTCATGGGCTGGCACCATCAAGTCTGGTGGCAAGACTCGCCGCGCGGCCAAGATGGTCGTTCTTGATGTTGACCATCCAGACATTCGCCAGTTCATCTGGTGCAAGGCCAAGGAAGAGGACAAGGCCCAGGCTCTGCGTGACGCCGGCTTCGATATGTCCATCGACGGTGACGGATTCACATCAATCCAGTACCAGAACGCCAACAACTCAGTTCGCGTAACTGATGAGTTCATGGAGGCCTGCGACAACGGTGACGACTGGAATCTCATCGCGCGTGCAACAGGCAAGCCGGTAGGCGAGCCAATCCCAGCCCGTGACCTCATGCGTGACATCGCAGAGGCAGCGTGGCGTTGCGCAGACCCAGGCGTTCAGTACGACACGACGATCAACAACTGGCACACCTGCCCGAACTCAGGACGCATCAACGCTTCAAACCCATGCTCTGAGTACATGCACGTTGACGATTCGGCCTGCAACCTCGCTTCGATCAACCTGATGAAGTTCCGCCGTGAGGACGGCAGCTTCGACGTGGCAGCCTTTGAGCACGTCGTTGACGTCACCTTCCTCGCGCAGGAGATCATCGTTGGCGCCTCGTCATACCCAACTGAGGGGATTGGCGTAAATGCCAACCGCTTCCGTCAGCTCGGTCTTGGCTACGCCAACCTTGGTGCCTTCCTGATGGCAAACGGCATGCCGTACGACTCAGACAAGGGCCGCGCAACCGCAGCAGCAATCACCTCGCTGATGACTGGCCGCGCATACCGCGCGTCAGCGAAGATCGCTGGCGCAGTTGGCACCTACGAGGCATACCCGGAGAACGCTGAAGCACACAACAACGTGATGCGCATGCACCGTGACGCTTCCTACGAGATTGACACTGAGAACACGACTGACGAGGCGCTCCTCGTGGCAGCCCAGCAGTCATGGGACGACGCAGTCGAGTTCGGCGATGAGTACGGCTACCGCAACGCCCAGGCAACGGTTCTTGCCCCAACCGGCACGATCTCCTTCCTGATGGATTGCGACACCACAGGTGTTGAGCCTGACTTCTCTCTCGTCAAGTTCAAGGAGCTCGTTGGTGGCGGCCAGATGACAATCGTCAACCGCACAGTTCCGCTTGCCCTTGAGACTCTTGGCTACTCCGGCGAGGAGATTGCTGAGATCGAGGCGTACATCAACGCCAACGGCACGATCGTCGGCGCACCTCACCTCAAGGAAGAGGACCTCGAGGTCTTCGACGTTGCTGTTGGTGAGCGTGCGATCAGCCACCTCGGCCACATCAAGATGATGGGCGCAGTTCAGCCATTCATCTCAGGCGCAATCTCGAAGACGGTCAACATGCCGAACACGGCAACCGTTGAAGACATTGCTGACGCTTACACTGAGGCATGGCGCCTTGGCGTGAAGGCTCTCGCCATCTACCGCGACGGTTCGAAGACGGCACAGGCCCTCAAGACCGACGCTCAAGATGAGAAGGGCA